>JASHQN010000185.1 GCA_030039135.1 Thermoplasmata archaeon
GAGAAAGCCGCGAAGAACCTCATGGGGGGTCGCTTCACGCTGCGCGACATGCGGGCCCAGCTCGCGTCGCTGGGCGAGATGGGCCCGTTCTCGAAGCTGGTTTCCCTCCTCCCCGGCCTCGGCCCCGCCAAGATCGATGAGAAGGAGCTCGACGCGTCGCAGGCAAGGCTCCGCCGGTATCGAACGATCCTCGACTCGATGACGGCCCAGGAACTTGATGACCCGCAACTCATCAAAGCCGACCGGATCCATCGCATCGCACGGGGCAGCGGTACCCACACCCAGGAGGTCCGTGCGCTCCTGAAGCATTACGAAGCCACGCGAAAGGCCGCCCACGGCCTCGCGTCGAATCGCCGCCTGCGGCGCCAGCTCGAAAAGCAGCTCTCGGCGACGCCGACTTCGCCCGAGTGATCCTAGGAACGATACGTGTCCGCCAATCCGGTGGAGGTGGCGGTAGGAATCCCCTTCCTGTTCTTCCTCCCGGGGTATCTTGTCACGAAAGCGGTGTTCCCCGAGTGGAGGATCCGCGGGCCAGAGGCGACGCTCCGCCTCATCGAGGTGGTCAGCCTCGGATTCGTGCTGAGCGTTGTCCTGACCGTGCTCGTGGGCTACGTGCTATTGGGAACGCCCGGCGGGTTCGCGGCGTCGTGGGGCGACCCGGTCCTGGAATCGGCCCTCGGCGGGATCGCGATCGCGGCCTTCGTCGGGGGTCTCGCGCGAGGGGCCTATCGGGCCCAGGCTCCGAGCTCCACTCGCGAACGGGAGGACGACGGCGAGGAGGGTGCCTGGGAACTGAGCCGCGAGCTGGACCGCTTGGCGCGAGAGGAGCGCCGTCTCGAGCACTCGCTCCGCGTTGCAGCTTCGGCCGCAAGCGACCGCGCGAGCATCGAGGGCGAGCTCGAAGCGATTCGGCGGGAGCGCATCGCGCTCGAGCGCGGCCGGGAGGAGACCTACGAACGCTAGGAACCTCGCGGCCCGGGAAGTCAAGATGGTCCTCGTCCTCCGCGGCGAGCTGCGGCTTACGGAAGGCAAGGCCGCGGTCCAGGCGGCGCACGCGGCAGTGTTGTTGGTCGAGCGGGCCGCAAACCGGGCGCCGGCGATGCTCGACGCCTGGCGTCGGCAGGGTCAGAAGAAAATCGCCCTCGAGGTCGCCTCCCTCGACGAGCTCGAGGCGCTCGAGCGACAGGCGAAGAGCCGCGGGATCCTCACCGTATGGGTCGAGGACGCGGGGTTCACCGAGGTGCCCCCCGGAACCCGGACGTGCCTCGGGCTCGGCCCTGCGCTGTCCTCGGACATCGACCCGATCACCGGCTCGCTGCCTCTGCTCTGAGGCCCGTCGGCCCCGAGGCTACGCCGGTGACGTGGCAGGGGATCCCCCAGTGGCTCGGATCATCGCAGCGAGGTCGCCGATCAACGGAGGCGGGCAATCCAGAACCTGGCGGAACGATCGGTGGCCACTTTGGAGAAGCGACTCCACTCGACCGGCGCGCCAGCTTACCCGCACCGCCCGGCTGGGACGGTCGGGGACGCCGTCCGGGCGAGGGGAGCCCGATGCGGGGGCGACCGCTGCGAGGACGATCTCGCTCTCGAAGAGTCTCCCGTAGCGCCACCAGATGAACAGCGCAAGAATCGCCGATCCGAGGATCCAGAGCGCCGCGTAGGTCAACGTGCCGGTGAGGTAGCCCTCGGCAGTTCCGAGGGTCGCTCCCGCGCCGAGCAACGCCGCGACGACGGCGAGCGCGGGTGGGAACGAACCGTAGGACAGGATGTTCCGTTCCCCCATCCACAGCTGCGGCCCAGCGCTTTCCCCAGCGGTTGCGCCATCGCCGGGCCTCGCCACGCCCAGCCCTCGGACCTCGAACCCGCTACCGCGGAGGGCGTTGACCACGGACTGGTTCACCTCGGAGCCCGGAGGCGAGCGGACGACGACCCTTTGCCCTACCGGCAGGCCCACGGCGAGCGGCAGCTCTAACGGAGGGAACCGGACGCTGCGCCTACGAGGCTTCACGGTGACGGCACGCCGAATGTCGCGCCGTTCGGCATCCGTACGAGAGGGACGCGCTCCTCTTCAACCTCTCCGGCCGTGCGCAGTCCGACCGCGCGGTCGATATTCTGACCACGGTTTGCCGGCTGTCGACTGTTCGAGGAGCCGCCGGCGTGAACGTATATATATCGCGCTCCGACTCGGTGACTGGGCCTCGCCGCTGGCGAGGAGGAGTTACCGCCGACCATGCGGATGTGGACCTATGTGGTCCGGCGCCTCTTCCTCCTGATCCCGGTCATCATCGGCGTGATGACCATTCTGTTCATCCTCGTTAGCGCGGTGCCGATACCGGAGCGCCTTCTATCGGTCTACGGCGCGAACCGGATCGGATACAACCCCACCGTGCCCTGCTCGGAGCTCACCCGCAACCTCAGCACGCCGGGGAACTGCACCAACCCATACTACACCCGGGGGGTCCAGGACCTGGGCCTCAACAAGCCCGTGCCGGTCCAGTGGGGCGTTTTCATGTTAGATAGTTTAACGTTCCAATGGGGTTACGTCGACAATCATAGTTTTGTCGGAACCCAGTTCACCTTACTCGCGGCCGAGCCGGTCACGACCGTGCTCTCGTGGTTCCTGCCGTACACCATCGAGCTCGCGCTCCTTTCCTTACTGATCATCGTCGTTGTCTCGATCCCCCTCGGTAACCTCTCCGCCGTCTACCGAAACCGCCCTATCGACCAGGGGTCGAGGGTGATGTCGTTCTCGGGCTACGCGCTGCCGGCGTTCTTACTCGGTACGCTCGTGCTCATGGCGGTGGTCCTCGCAATAGGACCCCTGACGCACTGGGCCTCGCTGACGTGCAAAGGAACCACGATCTTCACTGATTTCTATGGCTCGTGGCCGCAGGCAGGGTGTTACCCCGGCACCGCGACCTATCCCACGTGGCTCTCTGCCGGGCAGGTGAGCTACCCGACCCACTTCCCCACGGTCGACGCGGCGGTCCACGGAGATTGGGGGATCGCCGGCGACACGCTGCTGCGGATGGTCATCCCCGCGCTCGTGATCGCGTACGGGACGATCGCCGTGATCCTGCGGTTCGTTCGCAACAGCATGCTCGAAGTGCTCAACCTCGACTTCGTGCGGACGGCCCGAGCGAAGGGACTCCCGGAATCCCAAGTGATTCGCCGGCACGCGGGTCGCAATTCCCTCAACGTTACGGTCACGGTGCTCGGCCTGAGCTTTGCGTTCTTCCTGGGAGGGTTCCCGGTCATCGAAACGGTGTTCGGCCTGTGGGGAGTGGGGCGGATGCTGGCCTACTCGATCCTTGTTCCCTATGACTACGGCCTGATCTTCGGATCGACGCTGCTGTTCACGTACCTCGTCGTCTTTGCCAACATCATCGTCGACATCATCTACGCCTACCTGGACCCACGGGTTCGGCTGGGGTGAGAAGTGGCCGCTGGGGAAACCGCGGAAGCCTCGCCCGCCGTGACCGAGACGCCGGTCCGGCGGGGACGGCGGCCCAGCCCGCGCATCGCCCAGTGGATCCGAACGTGGTACTTCTTCCGGCGCAACACCCTCGCGATGTTGGGCCTGATCGTCCTCCTCCTCATGCTCGCGCTCGCCATCTACGCCTTCGCGTACCCGGCGCCGTATGACGGGCTCACCCAGCTCTGCGCGACGAACGGTGGAACGAACCCGGCTCCGGGTTGCCTCTGCACCTACCCTGTCGGTACCGCGCCCCCCGGCCCGAACTGCTATCAGACGCCCGCCGACTTTCCGTCCGTCATCGCGCCCACATTCACACTTTCTCCACTAGCGGGAGGTCCGCTGCCCCTCGGGTCGCTGACGGTGACACCGGGGACGCCCTACTTCTTCAACCTGTACGCCGGCATGGTCCGCGGCGTCGACTGGACGCTCATGATCTCCGTGGGGATCGTAATCACGGGGGCGCTCGCGGGCCTCCTGATTGGGGCGGTCGCCGGCTACTACGGGGGCTGGGTCGATGAGACGCTGATGCGGTTGGTCGACATCTTCCTCTCCGTCCCGCAGATCCTGCTCGTGATCATCATGGTCGCCGTGTTAGCTAATCTGCCGGAGTTCACTTCGTTCGTCGCGCGGATCGAGTTACTGATCCTGGCGTTCGTGATCACGTGGTGGCCATTCTACGCGCGGATCGTCCGAGGTCAAGTGCTCGTTACTCGAGAGCAGAAGTATGTGGAGGCCGCCCAGGCCAACGGAGCAAGCCGGGCCCGGATCATCGTCCGGCATATCATTCCGAACAGCGTGTATCCGGTCCTCGTCCAGATGTCCCTGGACGTGGGTACCATCCCGCTCTTGATCGGGGCGCTCGTTTTCCTCGGGTTCCACCTGTTTCCCACTCCGTACTTCCCGGAATGGGGGTCGCTCGCGGCACTGTCCGTGACCAACCTGACGGCGTTCCTCACGACATGTCAGCTCCCTAGCGGGTGCATTATTCCCTGGTGGCAGTTCTTCTTCCCCGGGTTCGGGGTGTTCATGTATGCGATCAGCGTCAACTTCCTGTCCGACGGGCTGCGGGACGCGCTCGACCCGCGGCTTCGGAGGTAGGAGCGTTGGCCGCGGTGAGCCCTTCCGAGGCCGAAGTTCCGCCGACACCGGAGCCCGCCGAGCCGACGGAGACCCGTCCCCATCCTGAAGTATCGTCGGCCCCGCCGCTGACCTCGGCGTCGGCCGCCGCGGGACGTCGTCCGGTGATCCTCGATGTGCGCGACCTTCGGACGTACTTTTACACGTACGATGGCGTCGTGAAGGCGCTCGACGGCGTCTCCTTCAAGATTCGAAAGGGTGAGACGCTCGGACTCGTGGGGGAGACCGGCTGCGGGAAATCGGTGAGCGCGTTCTCCATCGTGCGGCTCATCCCGGACCCTCCCGGCCGGATCATCGGTGGGCAGGTCCTCTATCACGGCTCGAATCTCCTTTGGGGCATCGATCGCGAGGCCCGCATCACGCCGATCAAGAATACCGGGCGGGCCAAGATCCGTCGATCGTTCCGACGGATCAAGGCGGGCCTAGAACGGATGTCCGCCGTCCGCGGAAAGGGCGTGTCGATGATCTTCCAGGAACCGCAGACGGCGATGAACCCGGTCTTCTCGGTGTCCAACCAACTCGGGGAGACGCTGTTGACCCACCGGGGGCTCGAGGTCTGCGAGGAGCTCTTGCGGGCCGCTGACCACGTGGCCGAACTCCCCGCCGCGATCGACGAGTTCTTCCAGACCGCTCAGATCGAGACCTCGAGCGACCAGCTGCGCAAGGCCGCTTCGCGTGTCGGCCTCGCCGCGCAGCTACCGACCGTTGGCACAGAACTGTACTACGTGGCCCGCCAGACGGCTCTCGTGGGGGACGAGCGGCGGCGGGAGGCGTTCGCGCATACGACCCACCGCTTGCGTCTCTCGAGGGCGCGCCGCAGCTTCCTCCGCTGGCAGGCCGCGATGATGCGGCTCAAACGCGAGATGGACGACGTCTACATGGCCGAGATGCGCGAGGGAAGGATCGATCGGTCATCGCGCACTCGGTTGCGGGCGCTACGCCTCGTGCTGCGCGCGCGAGGGCTCGGCTACTCAATCTGGGGCTACCGCGGCTGGGTGCGCAAGCCTCTGCGGGACGAACTCTTCTGGCGATCGGTTCAGCTGCTCGAGGGGGTGCAGATCGCGAACCCCGTGCAGATCGCGCGCAACTACCCGCACGAGCTCTCCGGGGGGATGCTCCAGCGGGTCATGATCGCCATGGCCCTCTGCCCCGACCCGGACATCCTGATCGCCGACGAGCCGACGACCGCGCTCGATGTCACGATCCAGGCGCAGATCCTCGAGCTGATGAGGGACCTAAAGCAGAGGGTTGGCAGCTCGGTCCTCCTCATCACGCACGACCTTGCCGTGATCGCCGAGGTGTCGGATCGCGTCTGCGTCATGTACGCCGGCCAGATCGTAGAGACCTCCACGGTGTCGGAGCTGTTCCGTCAACCGATGCACCCGTACACGCAGGGGTTGCTCGCCTCGATCCCCCGGTTTGACCGACCGGAGCGCAAGCTCGAGTCGATTCCCGGCTCGGTGCCGAACCTCATCTACCCGCCGAAAGGATGCCGTTTCCACCCCCGCTGCCCGTACGCGATGCCGATCTGCAAAGAAGAGAGGCCCCCGACGACGTTGGAGGGGACCGACCACACGGTCGCCTGCTATTTATACAAAGGACCGGTCGCGGTCGAGTGACCCCGACCGGAGGGGCAGGAATGACTACCGACGAAGACCTGCCGGTCGTGCTCGGCGCATGGAACCTGCGCAAGTACTTCCCGATCCGAGGAGGAGTGTTCTCGAAACGGATCGGCGACGTCAAGGCCGTCGACGGGATGAGCGTCGACATCCGCCAGGGAGAGACCGTCGGTCTGGTCGGCGAATCGGGCTGCGGGAAAACGACGGTGGGCCGCCTCCTG
>JASHQN010000186.1 GCA_030039135.1 Thermoplasmata archaeon
GGGTCGCGGTCGGGCTCACGACCGAGGCGTTCCTCGCCGACCACCCGAAGCCCCGGGGGGAGCGGATCGCCTCGTACGCGACGCGGCGACGCATCCTCCGAGCGTGGCTCGAACATCACTACCCGGAGTCCCGGTGGACCATCCTCCCGCTCTCCGACCGGTTCGGCGGGAGCGTCGAGGACGGGGTGAAGGCCCTAGTCGTCTCGGCCGAGACCGTCGATGGGGGTCGAGCGGTGAACGCCGAGCGGCGTCGTCGGGGACGGCGTCCGGTCCCGATGCTCCGGGTCCCGCTCGTGCTCGCCGACGACCTCGAGCCGGTGAGCTCGCGCCGGATCCGCGCCGGCACGATCGATCGTAACGGCCGGCGGCTCGCTCCGATCCGGGTGGGCGTCGCGCTCGAACGGAGCCAGGACTTTAACGCCGTGCGTCAAGGGGTCCGGCGCGTCTTCGCCCGGCCTCGCTTCGCGCCGACCCAGATCCGGATCCGGCCCGGCGCCGGGCGCGGTCGTGCGCTGACCCGCGCGACCCGGCGCGCCCTCGGCGGGAACGAGTTCGCGTTGGGCCTCTCCTCGGCGCCCGGGGCGAGCCGATGGATGACGTTGGCCAGCCCGAACGTCGCGCTTCCGCCGGTGCGGGTCTCGGCCCGCACCCCCGCTCGACTGGGGACGGCGATCACGGAAGAGATCGGGCGGTCCCGACGCGCCAACGAGATTAGGCCCCGTCGCCCGTGAGGGAGCGATGGAGACCTACCTTCGGGTGACCTTCGACAGCGAGGGAGCGAAGCCGTCCGAGATCGCCGGCCGGCTCCTGACGGCCGGCTTTCAGCCGACGCAGGGGAACTACGATTTCGTCTACGATTGGCAGGGTCCGGCGACCCGGGACCAGATCCTCGATCTCTCCGAGGAGATCACCCGGCGCTTGCGCGGCTACCGCGTGCGCTTCGAGATCGAGACCGTTTGAGGGGGAGGCCACGGCGCCCGGCCGGCTCGCCCAGTCGTTATAACGAGTGCCGGGTTCGTCGCACGGCGTGCAGATCTACCCGGTGCGGACGAGCCATCGCAAGAACCTCACGGCCGGCGCGCTCGCCGAGATCCTGCGCAGCCACTTCGACGGCGTCGCCGTGGACGGGGAGTCCGTGAGCGCCCGATGGGGCGCGATCGACCGGCTCGTCGTGCGCCCGGCGGGCCGCGAGCTCGGGATTGAGCTCACGATGAACCCCCAGGTTCCCGAGGAGGTGGCCCGAGAGACGATCGGGCGGTACAATCGGTTCCTCGAGGAGACGACCGGGTTCTCGGCGAAGGAGCGGGCCCGGCGACTTCGCAAATCCTCGAGCGCTCCGGCCGGGGCCTAAGGCATGGCGGCCCCGGGACCTGGGCCGCTCCCCTCGTCCGTCGCCGGCTCGGAGCTCGACCGGCTTCGCGCGATCGTGAGCTCGTACTTCCCGGTCTACGAGACCCGGCTCGGGCCCCAATCCGTTCTCCTCGCTGTCCACGTGGACCCCGCGACCCTCGAGTCCAAGTTCGACGGGCTGCGGCGAGACCTGTGGGAGCGCCGGTACGTGCCTATCCTCCGGCGGCAGAGCGGCGAGGACTTCATCGAGGTCATCCGTCGCCCGACCACCAAGCCGTTCCAGGGCTGGGTGAACCTGGGCCTTCTCGCCGCCACGATCGCGACCACGGCGTTCGCCGGCGCCCTCATCTGGCTCGCGTACGTCGGCGGGACGTCCCTCAACTGGTCGGACCTCGGCTGGGGGTGGCTCTACTTCGGACTACCGGTGATGACGATCCTGGGACTCCACGAGCTGGCCCACTTCCTGGTCGCCCGCCGCCACCACGTCGAGGCTTCGCTTCCGTACTTCATCCCCGTCCCGCCGCCGTTCCTGTTCGGCACGTTCGGCGCGTTCATCAGCATCCGCGAGCCGTTTCCCGACAAGAAGGCGCTCTTCGACATCGGCGCGGCGGGACCGATCGCCGGCTTCGCCGCCTCCCTTCCCATCGCGCTCGCGGGCCTCTACCTGAGCGCCCACTCCCCCGTGCTCCCGCTGTCGTACTGCGGGCCGACGATCTTCGGAGTGGACTACGGGAACCTGCTCATCGGGACGCCGCTCTTCTGGTACGTGCTCACCCTCTTCGCGCCCCCCTCGATCGTGAGCCTCTCCCCGCTCGCGCTCGCCGGCTGGGTCGGTCTGCTCGTCACCGCCATCAACCTCCTGCCCGCCGGCCAGCTCGATGGCGGCCATGTCTTCCGGGCACTGTTCGGGGACCGTACGCGCTACGTGAGCTACGCGATCGTCCTGGTCCTGTTCGTCATCGGGGTCCTCTACTATACCGGCTGGCTCCTCTTCGGGATCCTGATCCTGTTCCTCGGGGCCCGCCATCCGCCGCCGCTGAACGACGTGAGCCCGCTCGACGTGAAACGGTATGCGGTCGGAGCGGCCGTCGCCGCCGTCCTCATCACCGGCTTCGTCGTGACGCCGATCGCCGAGCCGCCCGGCCTTATCGCTCTCCAAGACCAAACGATCACCTATCCGACGACGCTCCCCCCGGGCGCGGCGATCGCCGCGAACCTGTCGACGACGATCGTAAACCAGGACCCGGTCGCGCATGGGTTCGTCGTATCGGCTTCGGTGGAGAACGTTTCCGTCAAGAACGGGACCGGGACCACGTACCTCACGGGCAGTGCGTTGGCGGCCTGGGCCAATACCTCGACGTGGGTCTTTTCCCTGCCCCACGGCCGGTCCGTCACCCTCTCGGGAGGGTCGGTCTCGCTCCCCAGCGCCGACTACGTCGCGATCAACGGGACGGGAGGCGCGAACCGCGCGACGGTCGTGGTCACGTTCTCGAACTCCCAGGCCGCGATCGCCGCGGTGATCGACTGGACCACGAACGAGTTCTGCGCGACCGTGGGCGGATCGGCGAGCACCTCGTTCACGCCGGTCTGGGGGTCGTAGCGCCCACCCGCTCGTAGACGCGAAACTCCCGCGTGAGGCTCCGGTGCACGCGGACCGGTACGGCGAGCACGAGCGCCCACTCCGGCCCGGGGGGCGACACCGGACCTGGTACGATGACGACGATCCGGCCGCCGGGTCGGACCCGGGCCGCCCACCGGGGGAGGACCCGCTCCACGACCGCCGCGCTCCCCTCGCCGCCGGTGCTGGACGCTCGGCCGTAGGGAGGGTCGGTCAGGATCGCGTCGAACGGCTCGCGGGGATCCCCGACTTCCACGCTCCCCGCGTCGCCGACGACGAGGGCCTCCGCGGCCAAGCCGAGATGGGAGAGGTTGCGGAGCGCCCCGCGGACCATCTCCGCCTCCCGGTCCACGCCGTAGACCTTCGCCCCGAGGAGCGCGGCCTCGGCGAGCAGGGCCCCTGTTCCGACGAACGGGTCGATCACTCGGTCGTTCGGGCGGAGCCTCGCGAGATTGGCCGCGGCCCGGGCGTATCGCGGCGCGAGACCTACCGGGCGTCGGAAGGGCAGCGCGGACATACGACGGGCGCCGGTCGCGCGACGATCGACGGTCGCCACCTCGAGCAGGAGTCGATCGATCCCGTCCGACCCGGTCGCGAGCCAGAACCGTCGCTCGGGATGCTCGAGGTCGATCCTCCCCCCGCCGTCCGCGTAGGCCCGGCCCGCCGCGCGGATCGTGGGGTCGTCCCCGCCTGAGGAGGGTCGGCCGAGCCGCCGCACGGAGGCCGACTGACCCCCGCCGCCCTCCTCGCGGAGGGTCGCGGTGATCGCATCGCCCGCCGCCCGCAACACGAGGCAACGCCGAGCCAGCCCAAGACGATCGGCGAGGCGGGCAGGATCGCCCTGGCCCGGCACGTCGACCGCGACAAGCCCCGGGACGGGACCGCCCCGGTCGGCGGACCTCCTGCCACCCAGCGCCTCCGCCGCAGCGGCGGCCTCCGCCTCGGCGAGCGGCGGTGCTTCCCCCGAAACCTCCACGAGGACCGGGATCACGCCGTCGCCTCGCGGGCCCATTCTTTCAATCGCCGGCGGACGTGCGCGGTGTGAGACCCTTCCCAGTAGCGGTGGCCGCATTCCACGCAGCGGTAGATCGGCCGGTCTCGTGGCGCCTCGGCGCCGCCCGCGGGCTCGGGAGGCACCGCGTCCGCGAGCTCGGGCTCCAGCCGGCCGTTGCAGAGCGTACATCGGTCGAACGATACCTCGAGCGTGAGGTCCGGGATCGCTCGTCGGACCTCGCGGATCTGGTCGGGGAGCGAGGTCTGGGTGAGGAGCACCGACCCCGGAGTGCGCCGGGCGAGCGCACGGTCGCGGGTGAGCAGGACCCGGTGTTCCGATCGCGCGCAGGCGGCGATCTCGTCGTCGGTCCATCCGTGCGCGTACCGGGTGTCGCATCCGATCATCCGGAGCTGCCGCGTCAAGCGGCCCAGCATCTCGTCGGCGAGCAGGCGGGGGGACGGCACGGGGGACTCCGGGTAGACCGGCGTACCCTCACGCGTCTTATATCGCGGCGCGCCTCGCAGAACGCCCGGAGGAGGTCCCGGTGCCCGCGCGGTTGTTCGGAACGAACGGGATTCGCGAGGTCGTCGGGCAGACCCTCACCGCGCCGTTCGTCACGCGGGTGGCCGCGGCGATCGCGAGCGTGGCGAGTCCCGGTCCGCCGATCGTGGTCGGCTGGGACGGCCGCACGTCGAGCCCGGCGTTCTCCCGGATCGTCAGCGCGACGCTCGCGCTGGCCGGTCACCACGTGGTCGAGCTCGGCCTTCTCCCCACGCCGGCGATCCAATACTCGGTGCCGTGGGTCGGCGCGCAGCTGGGCGTCATCGTCACCGCCTCGCATAACCCGCCCGAGTTCAACGGCCTGAAGTGCATCGCGTCCGACGGGCTCGAGGTCCCGCGCGCGACCGAGGAGGCGATCGAGCAGGCGGTCGAGCAGGGGGTCACTCCCGCGGCCCCGTTCGACCAGGTCGGCGAGATCGGGAGTCGTGCCGATGGGGCCCGTCACTACGTCGACGGCATCGTCCACCAGGTCGACGCGGCCCGCATCCGCGCGCGCCAGTTCACCGTCGTCCTGGACTGCGGCAACGGAGCGTCCGTCCCGACGAGTCCGGCGCTGCTCCGTCGGCTGGGATGCCGCGTGGTGACCCTCAACGCGCAGATCGACGGCACGTTCCCCGGCCATCTTTCCGAACCGACCGAGGCGAACCTCGGTGACCTGAAGCGTGCGGTCCCGGGCGTGCACGCCGATTTCGGCATCGCCCACGACGGCGACGCCGATCGGGCTGTGTTCGTCGACGCGAACGGCCGCTACGTGCCGGGGGAGGAGACCCTCGCGCTCCTCGCGAAGGAATCCGTCGAGCGCCATCCGGGCGGGATCGTGGTGACGCCCGTGTCGGCCCCCCAGACGGTCGAGGACGTTGTGCGCGCGGCCGGCGGAGAGGTCGTCTACACCCGGGTGGGCTCGCCGAGCGTGACGCGCGAGATGCAGGTGCGGAAGGCGGTCTTCGGAGGTGAGGAGAACGGCGGCCTCATTTTCCCGAACTTCCAGTACGCGCGCGATGGGGCCATGACCGTGGCCGCGGTGCTCGACCTCCTGTCGCGGCGCGGGGGCACGCTCGCCGACGCCCTCGCCGGCCTCCCCCGCTATGCGTTCGTGAAGGAGAAGGCTCCGTGTCCCGTCGAGCTCCGGGAGCCCGTGCTCGCGCGGGTCGCGGCGATGCTCTCCGAAGGCAGCGAGCGGGTCGTGACGATCGACGGAGTGAAGGTCTACCGCGAGGGCGGCTGGGTGCTCCTCCGTCCCTCGGGGACCGAGCCACTCTTCCGGGTCTTCGCGGAGTCGAAGGACCCGGCACGCGCGCGGGCCCTGGCCGACGCGGGTCTCGCCGCGGTCCGTGCCGCGGTCGCCGAGATCGGCGGCACGAAATCCGGTTGAGCCGGCGACCGCTCGCGGGCTGGTTCGCTAGCGGATATAGGGGCCCAGAACGAGGAGCCCGAAGAGGATCAGGGCGAACACGGTGATCGTGACCGCGGTCATCGTCCGCTCTCGGCCGCGCGCGAAGTAGTACGCCCCCGTGACCACGCGGAGGATCGGGGTCGCCAGGAGGACGAGGAGCCCGAGCGTGAGATACGCCTCGAGCGATCCGCGAGCGAGTCCCGCGGCAAGACCCCCGAGGCTCAGGTAGGTGAGGATCGGGTTCGAGGAGAGCACCTGGCCCGACGTCGCGTTCGGGTTCGTCAGGAGGTAGGCGAAGAACGAGGCGAGCACGATCGCGAGGGACGTGAGCAGCCCGACCCGGAGCACGAGCGTCATCCGACGGTACGCCGCATCGGGCAACCGTCGGTCCGCCGGCGGAGCCGACGGCGCGGTCATGCCACCCCCAGCCCGCGCAAGATGACCTCGATCGCGAGGACGACAACGACCGGCAGGAAGATGAGCCGGACCGTGCGGTTCAGTAGCCGCGGCAGAAGGCGGGTCCCGACGTACGCGCCGACCGCCGTGCCGATCACGACGGGAGCGGCCACGAGGGCGTTCACGTATCCGGCCGCGAGCAGGATCCCTCCGCCGGCGGCCCCGGTGACGCCGATCATGAAGTTGCTCGTCGCGGTCGAGACCTTCATCGGGAGCCGGAGGTACCGTTCCAGGGCGAGGACCTTGAAGACGCCGGCCCCGATCCCGAACATCCCGCTCACGACTCCCGCACCGAACATCACTCCCAGTGCGGGGTCGGTGTTCGCGGCCACGTAACGGACTTCCCGTTGGTTGGGCTGGTCGAAGTACGCGCCGGCGAAGCCGAGCGCCTGGGACCGACGATCCGGCACGACCCCTTGCGGAAGCTCCTCGTTCCGTCGCTGGATGCTCCCCGGGATCAGCGAGAGCAGCACGACCCCGAGCGCGATGAGCAAGAGGTCGTCAAGGTTGGCATGCGTGAGGAAGACCGTCGCGGTCGCGCCGACGAGCGCTCCTGGGACCGTAGCGATCTCGAGGAACATCCCGATGCGGATGTCGGTCAGCCGCTCCCGGACATACGACGCTCCCGCGGTCGACGAGGTGGCCAAGATCGTCATCAGGCCCACGCCGGTGGCGTCCGGGAACGAGACGCCGAAGAGGACGACGAGCACCGGGATGATGACGACGCCGCCGCCGAGTCCCACGAGCGATCCCACGAATCCCGCGGCGATCGCGACGAGGAAGAGGAGGAGCACGAAGAGGTCGAGTTCCACGGCCCGCTATCCGGCCGGAGGGAAAACTCCGGCGGACTCCGTATGGGCGGGGGGCCAAACGTCAAGGGACGTCCTCCTATCGGCGGACGATCCGAAGGAGGGTACGAGGTGCAACCTCGGGGAGACCGCGTCGCGTTCGGCGCTCCCGGCATGGCCCCCCGGTGGTCGCACAGCAACAAGGATGGGGTCGGCACGGCCTATTCCGCCGATTCGAGGGTCTGGTACACGCTCTGGCGCGGGATCCTCACCGAGGCCTATTTCCCGACCATCGATCGACCGCAGCTGCGGGACCTCGAGTTCCTGATCACCGACGGACGCTCGTTCTTCCACGAGGAGAAGCGAGCCGTGCGGTCCGTCACGGAGCGAATCTCCGAGCATTCGCTCGGCTACCGGATCCGCGGCGAGGACCCGGACGGCCGCTACCGCATCGTGAAACGGGTCATCAGCGACCCGCACCTGCCCTGCGTCTTGGTGAACACGCAGCTCGAGGTTCCGGACCCGGAGCTCGCCGCGCGCCTACGGCTCTACGTCCTCGCCGCGCCGCACCTCGATGTGGGCGGCTGGGGCAATAGCGCCACCGTTCAACGGATCCTGGACCGGACCGTCCTGACCGCCGAGAAGGACCGAGCCGCCCTCGCCCTCGGTTGCTCGGTACCGTTCTCGGACGCGTCGGTGGGCTACGTCGGGGCGAGCGACGGTTGGACGGACGTCTCGCAACACCTCGGGCTCACCTGGCACTTCGACCAGGCCCCGAACGGCAACGTCGCGCTCACGGGCGAGGTACCCCTCGCCGGCTCGATGGGGTTCACGCTCGGCCTCGCGTTCGGCGAGTCGGTGCCCGCGGCCCTCACGGCCCTGTTCCAGTCTCTCGACACGCCCTTCGACCTCCACCTGCGCCGATACCGCCAGCAGTGGGCCCGCTCGGCGACCCACGAGCACCCCCTCGCGCATCGAACGGGCGACGGCGGAGCGCTCTACCGGGCGAGCCGATCCATCCTGCTGGCCCACGAGGACAAGATCTACCCCGGGGCGTTCATCGCGTCGCTCTCCATCCCCTGGGGCGCGTCGAAGGGGGACGAGGACCGCGGCGGCTACCATCTGCTCTGGACCCGCGACCTCTTCCATACGGCCAACGCGCTTCTCGCGGCGGGATCGACCGAAGCGCCGCTGCGGGCCCTCATCTATCTCGCGACCCGCCAGCAGCCCGACGGGGGGTTTCCTCAGAACTTTTGGGTCGACGGCACGCCGTACTGGCGAGGAATGCAGCTCGACGAGGTCGCGCTGCCCATCCTCCTCGCTCGCCGGCTGTACGACGCGAGCGCGCTCGGGGAGTTCGACCCGTATCCGATGGTCCGCAACGCCGCGCGCTTCCTGATCGTCCACAGCCCGGTGACCGAGCAGGACCGGTGGGAGGAGGTTAGTGGCTACTCGCCCTCGACGCTCGCGATCTGCATCGCCGCGCTGACGACCGCTGCAGCGATCGCGCGGCGCCGCGACGACCCGGCGGCCGCCGAGTTCGTTCAGCAGTACGCCGACTTCCTCGAGAGCCGGGTCGAGCGCTGGACGGTCACGACGTCGGGCACCCTCGTGCCGGGGATCCGGCGCCACTACGTGCGGATCCGTCCGGCCGACGTCAACGACCCGATCCCCCACGAGGGATCCGACCTCGGCACCGTTCGGCTTTCGAACCTTCCGCCCGGTACCCCGAACGAGTTTCCGGCCTCGGAGATCGTGGACGGCGGATTCCTGGACCTCGTGCGGTTCGGGGTCCGTCGCGCCGACGACCCGCTCATCCTAGACTCCGTGCGAGTCATCGACCGCGTCCTGAAAGTGGATACCCCGTACGGGCCGGCGTGGCACCGCTACAACCACGATGGGTACGGTGATCGCGAGGACGGGGGTCCGTTCGTCGAGTGGGGTCAGGGGAGAGCCTGGCCGCTGCTCACCGCGGAGCGGGGCCACTACGAACTCGAGCTCGGCAACGATCCGAAGCCCTACCTTCGGGCGCTCGAACGGTTCGCGACGCGGACCGGCCTACTGCCCGAACAGATCTGGGACCAGCCGGACCAGCCCGAGATCCACCTCGAGTTCGGTCAGGGGACCGAGTCGGCGACGCCGCTGTGCTGGGCGCACGCCGAGTACGTGGTGCTCTTGCGCTCGATCGCCTACGGGAAAGTGTTCGACCGGGTCGACGAGGTGGCCCAGCGCTATCTCGGCCATCACCGGCCCGATCGACGGTTCGAGATCTGGAAATTCGGCCGCCGACCGAGCGCCGTTTCCCCGGAGGAGACGCTCCGGGTGATTGCGGAACGGCCGTTCCGGCTTCACGCGAGCGACGACGACTGGGCGCGGCCGAAGGACTACGAGTCGACGAACTCGGGTCTCGACCTCCATTACGTCGACCTCGCACCGCTCGGTCGGCCGGGCCGCTCGTGGAAATTCACGTTCTACTGGACGGACGAGGACCGCTGGGAGGGCTCGGACTTTTCGGTCACCGCCGTGGAATGACCGGACCGCGGAACTCGTGCTCTCCGGGGGCGCGCTGCCGGGGCTCCGGCGGCGCTCGTCAGACCGGGCTGACGGAGTCGGTTTACTGTCCGCCGAACTTTATTGATCGATGCCCGAGATCCATGAGGTTGCCGTCGCGACGGACGGGTCTGGGCCGGCGGCCGCGGCGTTCCAAACCGCCTGCGACCTCGCGACGCTCGCGGGAGCGCGCCTGACGATCGTAGCGGTGGTGCCTCCCGAGCACGTGTTCACCCCGGAGGGGCGCGTCCTCTGGCAGAGCGCGGAAGGGGACCGTCGGTTCTTTCAGGAGCTCCTCGCGCGCTCGCGCGAGGCCGCCGAACGGTCGGGAGTTCGTGCGGTCGCGGCCGTAATGCCCGAAGGGCCCGTGGTGGAGCAGCTCCTCAACTTCGTCGACGAGCACCGCCCGGATCTGCTGGTCGTCGGCGCCCGCGGACTCTCCCCGACCCGCCGCATCCTGGTCGGTAGCGTGAGCGATGCGCTCGTCCATCACGCGCGCTGCTCGGTGCTCGTCGTCCGGGGTGCGGCCCCTCCGGGGCCCGCGTCGACCGCATGACCCCGGGAGGCTCCTCCCCCGGGCGGCCGATCGCGTCCGAGCCGAGGGTTCACTCCACCTTCAGGTAGCGGGAGGCGAGGGCCGTGCCCACGGCGATCATCAGGACGGCGAAGGCCGCGAGGTAGGCGAGGTACGTCAGGTCCGAGCCCGAGAACTGGCCGTAGGTCATGACGTCGCGGGAAAGCTGGGCGGAGAAGCCGACGGGGTTCACGCTCGCGATGTCCTGCATCCACTTCGGATAGATCGACGTGGGGAACATCGCCCCGCTCGCGAACATGAGGGGCATCGTGATGAAGTTCGAGATCACACCGGGGGTCTGCCAGTCGGTGCTGGACGCGGTGATCGCTAGGAAGAACGCGGAGAAGCCGACGCCGAGCAGGACGAGTCCCGAGATCGACGCCAGCCAGCCGAGGGCGTTCCCATGGAGCGTGACGCCGAACGCCAGGGCAGCGGCCATCATGACCGGGATCTGCACGAGGCCGCGGGTCGCGGAGCCGAGCGCCTTCGAGAGATAGACGGTCGCTTTGCTCGTGGGCGTGATCAGGATGCGCTTCATGAATCCGAAGCGCTTGTCCTGGATCGTGCTCATCGCCCCGAACATCCCGATCGCCAGCATGCCCGTCGAGAGCACCCCGGGGAGCAGGAACGACAGGTAGCCCGTGCCCGGCGGGGCGTGCAGCAGGAACTGGTCGAGCTCGCTGCTCGGGACCTGAGAGAGCATTCCGCCAAAGAACGCGAGCCACATGAACGGCTGGACCAACGTGATCACGATCACCCACGGGTTGCGGAACGTCTTGACCAGCTCGCGCGCGTAGAGGCCGTAGAACTGCGTCATCTGCCCTACGCGCCCGTCCCCCAGCCTGACGACCGTCGCCGGTAGCGTCACCGACTCCGTTGCGGTACTCATCGCCGGGCCCTCCGCAGGTTCATGTAGAACTTCCGGTAGTCCTGAACGTCCCCTCCGGATTGGTCGAGCCGCTTGCCCGTGATGTCGATGAAGACCGTCTCGAGGCTGGGCTTCTCGACGTTGATCCGTCGGATCCCATCGGTCTGCAGCGCGCGGAAGATCTCGGGGAGCACGACCTCCGCCGACGAGACCCGCAGGATCCACGTGTTCCCCTGGCTCCGGACGTTCGAGACGCCCGGGATCGCCTGCAGCTTGTCCACCGTCACGGGCTCGCTGGTCTCGATCTCGATGAAGTCCTCCTTCACGCGGCTCTTGAGCTCGGAGGGCGTCCCGACCGCGACGAACTTGCCGTGGTCGATGATCGCCACGCGCCCGCAGAGCGCGTCGGCCTCCTCCATGTAGTGGGTCGTGAGGAATACCGTGACGCCGAACTGCTTGTTCACTCCCGTGATCAGGTCCCAGAGCATGCGGCGAACGTTCGGATCGAGGCCGATCGTCGGCTCGTCCATGAAGATGATCTCGGGCTGGTGGAGGAGGGCGAGGGCGATCTCCATCTTCTTCCGCATCCCGGTCGAATAGGTTCCGACCCGATCCTTCCGGCGATCGGAGAGCTCGAAGTAGTCGAGCAGACGGTCGGCCCGCTCTTTCCAGTCACCGAGGCGCTGGAGCTTGGCCTGCAGCCAGAGGTTCTCCCAGCCGGAAAGGTCGTCGTCGAGAATGACCTCCGCCGCGACCCACCCGACGCGCTGCTTGACGTGCATCGGGTCTTTCGTGACATCGAACCCGGCCACGCTCGCGCTGCCCTCCGTGATGTCGCTGAGCCCCGTGAGGACCTTGATGATCGTCGTCTTGCCGGCCCCGTTCGGACCGAGGAGCCCGAAGACGGAACCGTTCGCAACCGACATGTCGACGTGGTCGACCGCGACCAGCTTGTCGTAATGCTTGGTCAATCCGTGGGCCGAGATCGCCCATCCGTTCCCGCTCACGGTTTCCTCCCGCGCGCTCGGCGCGCCGGGACCGCCAGGATCGGCACGGCCTTGCGACGGAGCGCGTCGACGTGGGCCGCCAGCTCGGCGAGGACATCCGCCCGTAGGGTCTGCATCCCTGGGCTCCGAGCTCCGGCCCCTTGAGGGGCCGCGAGGGCCGCGTTCACCGCGTCCAGGGCCCGTCGCAGGCGTAGCAAGAGGAAGGTCCCGACGTCCTCAACACCGGCCACTTCGGCCCATAGGGGCGAAAGATCCGGGGCGCGGGGGGTCCAGGATGCCGTCCGTGCCCGGAGTCGAGCGAGCATCGTGCGGCCCTCGGGAGTGATGGAGTACACGCGGCGTCGCCCAACGACTCGAGATCGAGCGAGCCCTCGCGTCGTGAGCCGGTTCAGCGCCGGGTAGACCGCGCCGGGGCCGGGCCGCCACGCGCCTTCGGTCCTCTCCGCGATCTGCTCCGAGATGAGGTAGCCGTGGATCGGCCCGCGTCGGGCCATCTGGGCGAGGGCGTAGAGGCCGAGGAGACCTCCGCGTCCGCCGCGGTCGACCGGACTCCGCGCGACCATCGGACGTTGGACGCCGGGTATGTAGATAACTATATCGTAATCGTAACTTCACGGTGCGTCCGATGATCCGTTGCACCTGGGCCTCCGACGCCGATCCGCTGATGCGGGACTATCACGACCGGGAGTGGGGCGTGCCGGTCCATGACGACCGCCAGCACTTCGAGTTCCTTGTGCTCGAAGGCGCCCAGGCGGGGCTGAGCTGGTCGACGATCCTCCGCAAGCGGCCGAGCTACCAGCGGGCGTTCGACCGCTTCGACCCGGCGAAGGTGGCCCGGTTCACCCCGGCCCGGATTCGGACGCTGGTGGCCGATCCGGGAATCATCCGCAACCGCCGGAAGATTGAGTCGGCGGTGGGGAACGCGCGGGCGTTCCGCTCGATCCAAGCAGAGCGGGGGAGCTTCGACGCCTATTGTTGGGACTTTGTGGGGGGAAGGCCCCGACAGAACCGATGGAGGGTCCCTTCGCAGATCCCGGCGAGCTCGCGGGAATCCGACGCGTTCAGCGCGGATCTGCGACGGCGAGGGTTCAGCTTCGTCGGCTCCACGATCGTCTACGCCCACATGCAGGCCGTCGGCATGGTGAACGATCACCTCGTCCGCTGCTTCCGCTATCCCGAGATCCGCCGGCTCGCGTCGACCACCGCTTCGCGCTCGCCGGCGCGATAACCCGAGGTGGGATCGCTCCAGGGCACGGCGCAGGGCGTCCTCAACTCTTCGGGACGCGCGCTCCCAAGCGCCGGCGCGGCCCGAACGGCGGGTCTTTCCAACCCGACGGACGGCTCGCCGGCACGACCGAGGTCGCGGGGATGCCCTCCGTCTAGATGGGGTGGCGGCGCCGCCCGCCGTGACGCGCTCGGCGAGCCGGGGCGGCCGCGGTGCGTGGCGAGCTAGGGGGTGGAGGGTGAGGGTGGCGGTGGCCGGTCGCGCCTCCGGCGATCAAGGGCGAGCCCAGCGCGAACCGTCCGTACGAGATCCCCCGCACGCCTCTCAGGTCTTCGGCCGCGGCGATCACCTCGCTGCGTTTCCCGGCAAGCGCGAGGATCTGCATGCAGGACCCTCCTTCCAGATGGACGTGCGAGGACGACCGGATATGGTCTCCCCAACGGTGCTCGGCCGCCGTCACGCGCTTGAGGAGGTTCGGCGCCTCGTGACGATAGAGCAGCATGAGGCAGCCGACGGCATCCGAGTTCGGGTCGCCGAGCTCCTCCTCCCCGAGTTCCTTTCGGATCAGCGCGCGCACCGCATCGGAGCGGCTCGGAGAGTTCCGCTGCTTGACCCACCGGTCGAGGGCCGCCAGCAGCTCGGGCTCCATGGACAACCCGAGTCGGACCACGCCCTTGGCCACGGCCGGACATCCGTCGGGCGCCTATGATGGCTTCCCTGCGGGGAGCCCACTCGCGGTCGTTCGGACGGCGCGGCCGAGGGACCCCAGTGGGGCCCGACCGTTCGTTGGACCCGATCGAGCCGGGAGTATCCCCGGGCTCCCTAGCCGGTCAGGCCGGTGCCCCCACCGGCACCCTTGTCGTCCTGGGGAGGGGCGAAACCGATCTCCTCGTAGTGCTTCAACCGGTAGACGAGCATCGCGATCAGCCAGCAGCCGATGAAGAGGAACACGATCCCGATGCCGACGTACCCCCAAACGTCGATGCCGTACGGGCCGGCCGCGTTGTTCAACCAGTTCATCGTGTTCCAGAAGCCGAACGGCCCGCCCGAAAGGCCGAACTCCGACGCGAACACCCCGAGGATCTCGATCGTCCCGATGATGAAGGCGACGAGGACCGAGATGAGCGTCATCGTGAGATTGTAGTACACCTTGCGGATCGGCTTCGCGAACGCCCAGCCGTAGGCGTACCGCATGCTGAGCCCGTCCGAGGTATCGGTGAGCACCATCCCGCAGGTGAACATGAACGGCAGCACGAGCACCATCCAGAGCGGGAAGCCGACCGCTGCGGTCCCGACCGTGACGGTGATCGCGATCAGCGTCACCTCCGTCGCGGTATCGAAGCCGAGGCCGAACAGGACGCCGACCGGATAGATCTGCCAGGGTTCGTTGACGAACTTGAACAGCCAGTTGAAGTAGCGGTTCATGAACCCGCGGTTGTTGAGCTGGGCCTCGAGCCTCTCGTTGTCGAGGGTCCCGGCGCGGAGCTGTCGGAAGATCAGGTAGACCTCCCAGAAAATCAGGAGGTTGATGAACGCGATGATGTACAGGAACCCGCCCGAGATGGCGGTCCCGAGCACGGCGCCGATGGCCGCGAAGGTCGGGTACGCACTAATGATGAAGCGGGCCGCTACGACGAGCCCGACCAGCATCCCCATGACGATCGTCGAGTGCCCGAGCGAGAACCACGTCCCGACCGTGTAGGGCTTCTTTCCCTGCTGCAGCAGCTTACGGGTGGTGTTGTCGATGGCGCAGATGTGGTCGGCGTCGACCCCGTGGCGAAGGCCGAGGGTATACGCGAGGATGCCGAGCCCGATGAAGATCCCGAAGGTCCGGCCGATGTAGAAGGTGAGAGCGAGACCGAACGCGGTCGCGAGGATGATCCCGACGTAGATCAGCGCCGCCCCTCGGCGCTCCTTGGCTCCCAGGACCCACTGGTTCGGCCCGCGCTCTCCCCCGGGAAGGCTCCCTGGAGTGACCACGGCGTGGGAATCCCGACTCGATATTTAGAGGTATGCCGTTATTAAAAAAAGTAACACCGTTAGCGACCGGATCGTTCCGTTGCTCGCTCAGAGGATGAACCGCTCCTCTTCCACGGCGCGGTGATCGAGCGAGAGGCGGTCGAGCGGATAGGTTTCTCCCGTGAAGAGCTCGGCCTCGCGCGCCCCGGCGTACTTCGCCGCAACCAGCCGACCGAGTGCATCCATCTTCATGATGCCGCTGCCCGAATCGCCGCCCACGAAGATCACTCCGTACGGCTCCTCGGTGAGCACGGGACAGCCTTCCGGACTGAAGCTGTAGTAGCCCCCCCACGCCGTGTCCAGCCGGACCCCGGACGTCTCGAAGCGCGGGAAGTACGGCGTCACGGCGGGCAGGACGTCGGTCGCGAACGCATCACGGTCTCCGAGGCGGGCGGGATCAAAGTCGAGGCGTCCATCTCGTCCGGGGTCCTCGCGGACGCCGATCGGGTGGGCGACGCTGTCCTCGTACTCGATCCAGATCTTTCGTTCGCGATAGATCGGTTTCAGCAGCGCACCGGTCGGTAGGATGAGGAACGGAAATCGGGCCTTGCCTCGGTCGGTGTCGATCGGGTGCACCGGCGGCTCCCAGCGCAGGAGCTCCTCCACGACCGGGCCCGACACGGAGAAGAGCGACTCCGGTCGGGGGCTGCACGCCGTGGGAACCCCGAGCGGGTGCAGGAGCTTCTCCGACCAGCCCCCGGCCGCGACCACCACGGTGTCGGTCTCTACGAATCCGCCGTTCGCGAACGTCACGCGGGAGATGTGCAGCCGGCCTCGCATCGCCCGCTGGAAGGAAAACGGCATCTTCGAGCGTTCGTGGAGGAGGATCTCGTCCCGGCCCTCGAACGAGAGGCGCTGCACGACGGTGTTGAACGCGAACTCGACGCCCCGGGCCTGCGATTCCCGGCAGTAGAAGTCCGCCAAGATCTCGGGAGCCACGGCGCCGCAGCTCCGGCCGAAGAAACCTCCGGCGATCGGCTCCGGAGGCACCGAGTTGTCCCCCTCGAACCACCGTTTCGGTGCGATCTCGAGGCCGGGGCATGACTCGATGGCCTCGAGATCCACCGTCTCACCGTCGATCGGTTCGCGGGCTTCCGAGGCCAGCGAGTAGTACTCGTCCCGGCGACCCTCCGGGAGGAGCCAGAGGTACCCGTAGAGGTCGAGCAAGGGGACCGGCGTTCTCAGCTCTTCGTGGTCCTCCATGAGGTGGCGGTAGAACGCGATCGAGTTCTTCGAGAGGATCCGGTTGTCGGGTGAGCTGAACACGTCGCGGACCATCCCGTTGCTCGCCGCCATCGAGCCTTCTCCCGGGCGGGGGCGGGCCTCGACGACGAGGACCGAAAGCTTGGGATCCTGACGGATCAGGTGGTAGGCGGAGGCGAGCCCGAGCGCCCCTGCACCTACGATCACGACGTCGTACCGGCGCTTCGCTGGCGCCGTCTTCGGGGGAAGGTCGGGCATCCGAACCGCGGCCAGAATTCAGCCCTTAATCAAGCGGCCTGTAGACGCCACGGGATCCGGCCCATCCGGGTCAGGGCAGAACCGAGGGGCGAGGTGCAAGCCTTATCGACCTCGGACCTCCCGAGTGGCCGGGGTGGACGCTGTGAGGACCCCTCTCCGCAGCCGGCTGAGCGTCCCGGGAGCGCCGTCGTTCGGCACCTGGATGTCGTCGCCCTCGGTCGTGGCGCTCGACGTGCTCAAGACGCTCGGCTTCGAATGGATCATGATCGACACGGAGCATGCCCAGATCGACCCCGAAACGGTGGCCGCGATGGTCGCTGTCCTCGGCGCCGGCGTCCCGCGTCCTCTCGTCCGCGTCGGCAACGTCGATCAGTACCTGATCAAGCAGGCGCTCGACTCGGGGGCGGAAGGGATCCTCGTGCCGCTCGTGAGCACGGTCGGCCAGGCCCGCGCCGCGGTCTCCTTCGCGAAGTATCCGCCGGAAGGGGTCCGGGGCGTCGCGGCCGCCGCGGCATCGCGGTACGGCACCGA
>JASHQN010000187.1 GCA_030039135.1 Thermoplasmata archaeon
ACCAGGAAGACCCGCAGGAAGGCGAGCGTCCCGGTGACCTTGCTCGTGCCGTGGGTTCGTGGCTCGAACCGGAACGGGACCTCGCCGTGCGGTCGGCCGTTGTTCATGACGAGGACGAAGAGCAGGAGCTTGTACCCTCGGTAGAGGGGATTGAGCCCGAGGAAGATCTCGCGCCGGAAGCCGAAGAAGCCCGAGACGGGATCGCTGAGGTCCCGCGCGTCCCGAAGCACGAGCTTCGCGATCCATTCGGCGCCTCGCGAGATCACCGCCCTCACGGCCGGGCGCGGTCCGGGGGACCCCCCCGGAGCGTACCGGCTCGCCACGACGAGGCTGGCGCCGTCGTCGAGCCGTCGGACCATCTCGGGGATCAGCTCGGGCGGGTGCTGCAAGTCCGCGTCCATGACGATGGCAACCCGGCCCCGGGCCCGGGTGATCCCCTGGCACTGCGCCCGGAGCGTCGTCTGCTTACCCTCGTGGAACACCGGAACGAACCGGGGATCCTGCCGGGCGTGCGTGAGGACGATCTCGCGGGTGCCGTCGATGCTCCCGTCGTCGACCACGAGGACCTCGAAGGAGGGGAGGGGTAGGCGCAGGATCCGTTCGAGGAGCTCGGAGAGGTTGTCCCGCTCGTTCAGGGTGGCGAGGACGATCGAGACCAGAGGAGCCTCGCTCCTTCGAGCATCGACCCCGGTCACCGCCGGCACGGGTCGCCGGCCCCCCGGCCCGGGACCCCACGCGCCGCAGGGCCTTGCGGCTGGAACGGGGGGACGAGAAATCTCATCGCGTGGAGCTAGCCTCCCCCCGCGAGATAATCCTTCCCCGGGCGCTCTCGGTTCTTGCCCGCTGTAGTCTCCGCAGTCCGCGCGGTGGGTCGGCACAGGTCGACGAGGAGCCCGAGGAGGAGGATCGTCAGCAGGACGTCGAGTACGGCGCTCGGCCACACGGTCCCGGGCGAGCCGGCAGCGAGGTTCAGCGCGTAGTCGTAGTTGATCGAGCTGACGACCGCGATGCCCCAGAGCCACCACCGCGCCCGAGCTCCGACCAGGGCGACGGGAAGGAGCCAGACGAGGATGTTGAACGAGAGGAACTGGGTCAGGAGCGCGACCCCGGTGAGCGCGACCGCCGCGGCCCGGAGTGGGGGACGGACGAGGAAGAACACGAGCCCAACGAGCACGAGGGTCGCGGCGGCCTGGCCGATCGCCAGGCCGTTTCCCGAGGGGAGAAGGTTCGCGAGCAGGAACACCCCCCACAAGTTCAGCGAGAACGAGCGGCGGCTCAGTTCGTCGAGGATGACGGGGCCGAGGAAGTTGTTCCCCCACGCAAGATAGGAGACGCCGGTGCCGGCGGCGAACACCGCGATGGCCGCGAACGCGGCCAGGAAGCGCCGGCGAAACCCACCGGACATCCCGAGGACCGGGAATAGCGTCGGGAAGCGCTGGGTCGCCAGGAATCCGGCGAGGGCGGTCGCCCCGGCTTCGCCGCGAGCGGCGAGCACGAGAGTGAGAAGGATCGTCGCCGGGACGAGGGCGTTGCTCGCTCCGTCGATCTGGGAGGCCACGAGCGGAAGATAGAGGGGGCTCGTCACGACAACGAGGGTCACGTAGCGTCGGTCAGGACCCGCCGCCCACCACGTGAGCGGGACCACGGCGACGGCGATCGCGGCCCAGACCACGGCGATGCCGGCAACCCCGCCGAGGCTCGCCAGCGCGTTGATGAGGACCGCGGCGAGGCCGTCGGGCTCGAGGATCGTGACCCCGCAGGCCTGGACGGTGAACGGGTCAGCTCCCGTCCACAGCGCTCGGCCCTGTTCGAAGAATCCGAGGATATCGCTCGGCCGCCCCGGTCCCGGGCAGTTGTAGAGTCCGCTCGCGAGGTCGAAGACGACCACCGCGCCGAGTCCGACCGCGACGACCAGAGTGAGCCACCGCCCGGAGAGCCAGTCGAGATGGGACCTCCGGGTGAGCCGGTACAGCGTTCGCTCCAGGAGCGATCGGATCCGCGAACCTCGCTCCTCCCGCGCCAGGAGGAGCAAGAGCCCCGCCAGGGCGAGGACGCCCGCTGCGATCCCGGTGAGAATGTTGTAGACGGTCACGCTCTCGCTCGGGGCCGCTCCGCGAGCGCGGGAGGCGAGCGGCGGCGCGCTATATCATCGCTCGCCCGGCGCGCCGGCGACCGCCTCGGGGCCGGCGTGCGATGAGGGGGAAGCCGACCGTCCCCTTCGAGCGCGGTCGGCGATCTCGAGCTCGATCGGAGCGTGGTCGGATCCGGGGACCTGATCGAGGATCGCCGCCCGGCGGACGCGAGAACGAAGTTCAGAGGAGACGACGAAGTAGTCGATCCGCCAGCCGATGTTCCGTGCGCGAGCCCCGTAGCGGTACGTCCACCAGGTGTAGTGGCCCCCTTCGGAGACGAAGAGTCGAAACGCGTCGACGAATCCGCTCCCGAGGAACGTCGAGAACCACCGCCGCTCCTGAGGGGTGAAGCCCGCGTGGCCACGGTTGGATTCGGGCCGAGCGATGTCCCGATCCTCGTGGGCCACGTTGAAATCGCCTCCCACGATCACGGGCTTGCTCTTCCGAAGCCGTCGCGTCCAGCGGGCGACCGCGCGATCGAACTCGAGCTTGTCCGCGAGCCGCGAGAGGCCACGCTGGGCGTTGACGAAGTAGGCGTTGACGACGAAGACGTCGGGGAACTCGAGCGTCGTGACGCGCCCCTCCCGGTCGAGCCGCCGGTCGCCGATCCCATGGATCACCGATTCCGGCTCCGAGCGAGAAAGGGAGAGCACCCCGGAATAGCCCTTTCGCTCCGCGGGATTGAGGTAGGCGTGGACTCCCGTGAGGAACTCGGGAACCCCCTCGACCCGCGCTTCCTGGAGGAGCACGACCGAATACCTCGGTGAAGTGAGAACGTCGGTAGCGCCCCTGCGGACCGCGCTACGGAGGCCGTTGACGTTCCACGAGAGGAGCCGCATCCGAGGGCGGAAGGGCTCCCGCCCTCATCGAGGTTGCCGCCGGGCTCGAGCGCGTCGGGATGTCGAGCCCCGCCCAATCCTTCGACCGACCATCGAACGCGTTCCGAGGGGGTCGCCCTCCGCCTCGAACTGGTCGGTGGCCCAAAGACGAGAAGAGCAGACGGACCGTTGGAGGCGCCCATGAGTGCTCGGTTCTGCTCGAGCTGCGGTGCTCCGCTCCCCGCGGGAGCCCAGTTCTGCGCCTACTGCGGGACGGCGGTTCCGGCCGTGTCGTCGACCGCTGGGTCCGCCCTTCCCAGCGCGACTACCTCCGTGCCCGCTCCCCCCGCGTACCCGAACGGTCCCGCGCCCGCCGCGACGGCGGGTCGTCCCCGGTCCCGCCGGCGCCTCCTGGTCGTGATCGTGGTCATCGTGATCGTGGTCGTCGTGATCGCCGCGATCTACGTCTACGAGGCGAGCCAGCCGGCGATCGAGGTAAGCGGCATCAACGTGTGGTCGAACGACAACGTCTGTAACCTCACCGAGAACCCGATCGGCTACTACGGGTTCAACGGGTCGACGAGCGCGAGCGAAACGTTCACGCTCGAAGTGCCGAATTTCAACAGCTCCGCGTGCACGCTCGAGGCTGTCGCGACGAACACGAGCGGCTTCTCGCTCTCGGGGATCGAGGGCCTTCCTCTGACGATCTCCCCACCCAGCCTGGCCGGCAACTTCACCGTGACGATCACCAACCCGACTAGCCCGTTCTCGGGCATCCTCAACTTGGTCTACCGCTAGCGGGCGGGATCGGACGACACAACAGTTCGGTCGGTACTGGCCCGAGGCTCCGATCCGGGTTCCGTGAGGGTGCGATCTCTCACGACCCTGTTGGATCCGCGGGCGCCCTCGAACGGATCGGTGATGCTTCACCGGGAACCGCCTCGGTGCCTCGGTCTACCACAGGACCGAGCCTAGGGGCCGCGGGCTGCTTCCCGCGGAGCCAGGGCGGGCCCAGGGGGTCGAGCCGGCGCAGTGGGCGCGGCCAGATTCGAACTGGCGACCTTCACCGTGTCAGGGTGACGTCATAACCACTAGACTACGCGCCCGGCCGCCGTGCACCGAGGCGCCGTTCTTATCCCTGTCGGGACGGGCGTTAGCCGTAGCCGCCGGGGTACTGGTTCGGGTCCGGGTGATCGTTCCAGGAGTAGTAGCCCATCGACTGGCGCTGCGCCTCGGTGGTCTCCTGGCGCAGCCCGCTCTGCAACGATCCGTACGCTTCCTTGATCTGCTCCTCGATCGAACGCGCCCGCTGCAGCGCCTCCCGCATGTGGCGGGCGTCGATGTACTCGCTGCCCGAAACCGCAGCAAGGTCGCCCGCGGTGCGGATGAGCCCCCCGAGCTCTCGAAGACGGAGCGTGAGCGCGTTGCGCCGACCGTCGAGCACCTCGGCCCGGCGCCGGGCCTCACGAATGAGCTCGAGGACCGCCTCCCGCGTCGCGGGCCGGATCCGCCCGTCGACCGCGATCTCCTGCGCGCAGAACTGGGCGAGGCGGAGGCGGTTCGCTTCCGTGTCGGGCATCGCGGTCTCGAGGAGGACCTCGTAGCCGCTCCCGGCGATTCGCGAGCGGAGAGGGGAGAGGATGCGGTGAATGTCCTGGATGTTCGCGGCCGCGACCAAGAGGAAGTCGCACGGGACGCCGTCGACGCGCACGGCCGCGCCGCCGGACTGGGGGTTTCGTCCGGTGATGGGGAACCGCTTCTCTTGCATCGCCGTGAGCAGATGCCGCTGGAGAAAGCCCAGGTGGGGCAGTTCGTCCAGGAAAAGAACGCCGTCGTGGGCCTCGTGGACCGCGCCCGGGATCACGCGTTCGTACGGAAGGGTGCCGAGCTGCGGGTGCCCGCCGTACGG
>JASHQN010000019.1 GCA_030039135.1 Thermoplasmata archaeon
ATGGGACGGCCCCACGACCTTTCGGATCGGGGCGGAATGGCTGCGATCGCGAGGCTCGTCCGATCGACCCGGCAGCCGCTTGTCCTCATCGTGAACGACGATCGAGTCCTTACTCGGTACGCGCCGGTCTTCCGTAGCGGGGTCGTTCGGATCCGCTTTTTCCCGCTACGCGAACGGGAGCTCACGAGCCACCTCGCGTCGATCGCCCGCGGAGAACGGATCGAGATCGCCCCGGGAGTGCTGGAGTCGATCGCGCGCCGATGCCGAGGCGACCTGAGGGCCGCGCTCAACGACCTCGAGGCGATCGCGCCGCTCCCTGCCGGCCCTCGTCAGCTCGAGCTATTGGGGGCGCGGGACCCGACCGCTGACCTCGAGGCGGTCGTGGAGGAGGTGTTGACCGCTCACCGGTACTACCGATCCGTCGAGATCCGGGACCGGCTCGATGCCCCACCCGATGACCTCCTCCCGTGGATCGAGGAGAACCTTCCGCGTTTTGCCCCCGACCCTGCGCATCGAGAAGCCGCGTTCGATCACCTCGCGATCGCGGAGGAGCTCCTCGCCCGCGCCCGGCGACAGCGGGTTTGGAGCCAATGGAGCTACGCTTCCGAGATCCTCACCGGGGGCGTGGGCCTCGCACTCGCCGAGGCCGCCGTCCCGCCGTCCGGCCGGGCCTACTTTCCCGGGTTCCTCGCGGAGATGGGCCGGTCCCGGTCCTCGCGCGCCGTCCGCGATGGAATCGCACGTAAGGCCGGTGCCCGATTCCACGTGTCGCGGGCGAAAGCGAGAGCGATGATCCTCCCCTTTCTCGAAGGGGTCTTTCGCATGCGCGAGGAGCGGCGTCCCTCCGCTCGTATCGACGCCGTGCGCCGGGGCTTCCTCCGGGAGCTCGCCCTGAACGCCGAGGAGGTCGGGGTGCTCCTCGGGGTCGACCCGAGCTCTCCGTCCGTGACGCGGCTCGTGGAGCCCCTTGACGCCGCGCCGGAGAGCGAGAACGCCGGCGGGTCCGATGCGCCGTCGGCGGGCGCCGCCCCGGGCCGACGGGTCCAGCGTCATCTGTCCGACTTCGGGAGTCGATGACGATCGAGGCCGCGAAGACCGGAACCGATCGACCCCGCGCGGTCGTGTCCTGGAGCAGCGGCAAGGACTCCGCGTTCGCGCTCCACGAGGTCCGAGCCCGAGGCGACCTCGAGGTCGTCGGGCTCCTTACAACGGTGACCGAGGCCTTCGGGCGGGTATCGATGCACGGGGTGCGGGAGTCGCTACTCGACCAGCAAGCGGCGGCCACCGGCCTCCCGCTCTACAAGGTCGCGATCCCGTCTCCCTGTCCGAACGAGGTCTACGAGCGGGCGATGGCGACGATGGTCGGCCGGCTGCGCTCGGAGGGCGTGAGCCGAATGGTGTTCGGCGATCTCTTTCTCGAGGACATCCGGGCGTATCGTGAGTCCAAACTGAAGGGGACCGGCATGGACCCGGTGTTCCCGCTGTGGGGGCGTCCGACCGATCGGCTCGCCGAGGAGATGATCGACGCGGGCCTCGACGCGCGCGTCGTGGCCCTGGACCCGCGCCGGATGCCGAAGTCGTTCGCCGGGCGTCGCTTCGACCGGGGGTTCCTGAGCGATCTCCCGCGCGAGGTCGACCGGTGCGGAGAGCGGGGCGAGTTCCACACGTGCGTGGTCGCGGGTCCGATGTTCGACCGGTCGATACCGGTCGAGCCCGGCGACGTGGTCGAGCGGGACGGGTTCGTCTTCGCCGACCTTGTCCCGACCGAGCCTACGCGAGCTTCGCGTTCACCGTGATCTCGACGTTGCCCTTGAGCGCGCTCGAGATCGGGCAGCCCTGAGCGGCGTCCTTGGCGGCCGAATCGAACTCGGCGGCGGTGGCGCCGGGCACTTTCCCCACGACCGCGAGCTCCATCGTGGTGACCTTCCAGCCGTCACCGACCTTGTCGAACGTCGCAGTGGCCGTTACGTTCAGCCGTTCGGCCGGCTTCTGGATCCGGGCGAGCCTGGCCGAAAGGGCCATCGAATAGCACGCCGCGTGCGCGGCCGCGAGCAACTCCTCGGGGCTCGTCTTTCCCCCGGGCGCCTCGGTCCGGGCCGACCAACTGATGGGCATGTCCGCGAGCGCTCCGCTGGTTCCCTTGACGCGTCCGCTGCCTCGAAGTAGATCCCCTTGCCAGACCGCCTCGGCCGTGCGTTTCGCTGCCATAGGGTCGCGGACCCGATCGCTCGATTTAACCTCGCCGCAATCGGGCTTTCGCGTCGCTCCGGAGAGCGAGTTCACCGGTCGAGCCGACAGCTTTTGAACGGTGGGAGGGTCGTCCGTTCGTGGCCACCGCTCTCGCCGACCTTCCGAAGTACCTGGTGCTCGCCCCGAGCGCGACGGTGCGGATCGAGCTCAGGCTCGAGTCGCCCTCGTGCGAGATCGACGTCGAGCTCGAGAACCCGCGACCGGGTCGCTCGTTCGTCTTATTGCTCGGACACCCGGGCGGGCCGTTCGTCCAGCGCGTGCGCCTCGCCGGCAAAGCGAGGATCTTCTTCGATCCCCAGGCCCCGGGCCCGTACGAGCTGCTCCTGGCGAATCCTCAGCGCGAACCGCTGGTCCTCCACCTCCGGGCGCGGAACGTCGACGTCCGGCAGCGATCGGGTCGACCGGGTTCTCGACCCATGATCCGCCACCGGTCCCCCCGAACCGCCGCTAAGTCGCGTCGGCCTTCCCCTGGGGCGCGCCGACGTGTGCGGGGTCCGGTCCGCCCGTCGGAAGCCCGATCCGGCGGGGCCGGCGCGCCGCACTAAGCGTCGGCCCTCGCGCCGCGCGACCCGCTCCCCCGACGTCGCCCCGGCGGCGAAACCTTGAAGTCGCGACCGCTTCCGTGGCGGGGCTACCGGACCGTATGTGATCGACCTTTACGTCTACCTCGCCGTCATTCCCAGCGTCTTCGCGATCGTCGACCCGATCGGGACGCTACCGTTCTACGTCGCGCTCACGAACGGGTTCAACGACGAGGATCGCGACGTGATCCTCCACCGATCGGTCCTTGTGCTCGGAGGGGTGCTGACCCTCTTCGCGCTCGCCGGCTTCGTCATCTTTCACGCCTTCGGCTTCACCCTCGCCGCCTTCGAGATCGCCGGAGGCATCCTGCTTTTCATGGTCGCCTACGACATGCTGCGCGGCGAGGTCGCCCGCGTCCGCCTCTCGCCCCAGGATCGAGAGGAAGCGATCGCGCGCCGGGACGAGCTGTCCGTCGTGCCGCTCGGGATCCCTCTCCTCGCCGGGCCGGGAGCGATCTCGACCGTGATGATCTACGAGGGCAACGCCGGGTACGACCCCCTCGCGATTCTGGCGACGATCGTCGCGATCGCGATCACGACCGTCGCGACGTTCTTCGTGTTCCGCTACGGGCCCCGGATCCTGAACGCGCTCGGTCGGGTCGGGGTCATGGCGCTGACACGCGTTCTGGGACTCGTGCTCGCGGCGGTGGGGGTCCAGTTCGTCGTCAACGGGATCCTCGCGTCGTTCGGGCACGCGTAGCCGATCTCTTCGCCCCACGCGGCGAGCGGCCGCGTTCGGCGCGCCGCGCCGGCGCGCGGGCACCGGCGCGGAGCTGCTCGAGCACGACGCTCGACGGCGTCCGAGGGTTCCGGTCGGCCGCCCACACTCGCTCCCCCGCGCGGACGGCAACGGGGAGGTCGTTCTCCGCCGGAGGGAACCCGCACTCGTAGTCGTCCGTGTACGCGCAGTAGGGATTGAATGCTCGGTTGAAGTCGATCTCGTAGACGTCGTCCTCGGTGAGTTCGAGGGTCACGTACCGGCCGGGGCCGTACGACTCGCGGCCGCTCGTGAGGTCCCGGAACGGAACAAACACGGAGGTCCCGACGCCCTCTCCGGCGTGGTAGACCGAGAGTCGGGCGGGCCGGTCGCCGATGGTGAACGAGAGGTCGCCCAGACGCCGCATCACCGCCTGGCCATCGCGGTTGGTCCGGAGGTATGCCTCTTCCGGCACGGGAACCCTCTTCAGGTTCGCTCGCACCCGGTACTTGGGGTCCGGCGCAAAGTACCGCAGCGGGTGGAACGGGACCCGACTCGAGACGAACGGTGACTCGGGGTCCCGCGCCATGAACTCATCCTTCATGCGGCGCTCGGTCTCGAGCTCCTCGCGCCAGGGATCCGGCTTCGCCATTGCGGGGTCGAGGACCGACGCGCCTTAACCGTTCGCGTGCGGTGGTCTCAGGTCGAGCCGCATCAGATCGACATCGAGGTAACGTCCGCCCCGGCGGACGGCGCCCGGCAGGTGCCCGTAGGGCACGAACCCCAATCGCTCGTAGAGCCGGCGCGCGCCCGCGTTCGCGGAGAACACCGAGAGTCGAACGACATCGAACCGGCCGCGGCAGGCCGCGAGCGTGGCGCGCATCAACGCCGAGCCGATGCCACGGCCGCGAAAATCCCGGTGGACCAGGATGCCGAGGTCCCCGACGTGTGCCTCCTCCGAATCGGCCGTCGCCCCTACCCGGTTGACCAGGCAGTTGCCGACCACGTGTCGATCAACTTCGGCGACGCGCATGATGGAGGCCCCCGAGAGGACGCGCTCGAACGTTCGCGCGAACCACTGTGCCTCGTCCGCGTGGCTCGGCCGGGACCCAAAGAGCGTGATGCCGATCTCGGGATTCGTCTCCCGCTCCTCGTAGAGGAGCCAGTACGTGTCGACGAGGCCCTCGAAGTCGCCCCAGGCGACCTCCCGTATCCGGAGGTTCGGCGGCGGCTGGTCCGGCATGCGAGCCGGGGGATTACGCGTAGCCGAACTGACGCTTGGCAAACTCGCTCATGCGCTCGGGACTCCACGGCGGGTCCCAGATCATCTCGACCTTCGCCGAGCGGATGTTCGGCACCCGCTCGATCGCGCCCTTGATCTCCTCGGCCAGGATCCCCGCGACCGGGCAGCCCGGTGCGGTCAGCGTCATCTTCAGCGTCACGTCGTCGCCGTTCCACTCATAGCCGTAGATGAGGCCGAGATCGACGATGTTCATCGGGATCTCCGGGTCGTAGATCTGCTTCAGGTTCTCGGTAATCAATCGCTCCCGCTCGGAGTACGGGCCCGCGGCCGCCGGGGCGGGCGGGGGGGACGCCGGCTCATCGGT
>JASHQN010000020.1 GCA_030039135.1 Thermoplasmata archaeon
CCATCCCGGCGCGTCGCGCCCGCCGCCGCGACGCGGGTTCTCCCCCGGCCGTCCTCGTTCGTACCGACCGCGGCGTCGGAGCCCGCGCTCCTGACCGCCGGAATTCTCCTCCTTCCGATCCGGCGTCGCGGGCCGACGCGATGCGGGCTCAGGATCGCCAGCTCTGTCTCCCGCCGTCGGTGGTCCGAACTTGCGACCCGCTCGATCTTGGATGTTGGACAGGACTCCGCTCCCCCCTTTCGAGTTGCGCACGGCCCCCTTTCCCCGAGATTGGCTCGGAATTCCTGGGGAGTCGACGCAGTGGCCTCGCCCTATGTACTGACGGAGCCATTCGGTCGACGGAGTCGGGTCCCATGAAGGCCGAGATGAGCGTCATGCTGAACGTCAAGGACGTCGACCGCTCGGTGAAATTCTACCAATCGCTCGGTTTCGATATCCGGTGGGAGACGAAGGGAGAGGACGATCACCTGGACTACGCGGGCGTCGGGATCGGAGACGCCGTCATTGCGCTGGGGCGGATCCCGAAGAACTTGCGGGGAATGGCCAAGGACTACGCCGACTGGGTCAGCACCCCGCTCGGAGCGGGGGTCATGGTCACTGTGGAGCTGGACGGGGTCGAGGAGATTTACGACCTGGCCAAGAAATCGAGGGCGCCGATCGATTCCCCGCTTTCCGAGCGACTGTACGGCACCGCGTTCATGGTGAACGATCCGGACGGGTACGTCATTCGATTCCTTCGCCCGAAGGGCGTGTACGCCTGACGCGAGACCTAAGCGCAGGAGTGGTCCCGCTGCCTTCCGCGCAACGGTCGGAGGATGGCGGTCCGATCTCGGCCGGCTATGCCCTCGCGTATCTTCTCGCCACAGGGATCGCGCTCATCGCGGCGCCCAGGGTCGCCTCCCGACTCAATCACGCCGTCTGCCAAGCGGAGCTCGCGCGGCGTCGCGCCGCGGAGCGCGCCACGAGCTCACCCTCACGGCGGGAGCGGGCGGCGGAACCCGGCCTCCTCCCCTCCGGTCGTGCGAGAGGGCTGAACGGCTCAGAACGATCTTGACCGGGGACCTAGAGCTGGGGGAGAAGCCGCTCGGCATTCGCGAGCGACTGGCGACTCCGGAAAAAGCCACTCCAGGGATCGGCGCGACGGGCTCGGCGGACGAAATTCCCGAGGTTAAAGTCCGTCGGGCGGAGCTCGGGACGCACCTCGGACCACGCGAGCGGCGTGGAGACCGGTGCGTGGGGACGCCGGCGAACGGAATAGGGGGCCACGACGGTCTGCCCGAATCCGTTGCGGAACGGATCCAGGTAGACCCGTTCCCCGCGCGCCGACACCCGATGCTCGACGGTGAGCTCGCCCGGATGTGCCGCGGCGAGGCGGGCCCCGACCTTCTCCGCGAACGCGAGCACGTCGGACGCGTCCGGGTCGGTGCGAAGGGGAACGAGGACGTGGAGGCCGCGGCTCCCGGAGGTCTTGGGAAACGAGTCGAGGCCGAGGACCTTCAGCGCTTCCTGAACCAGCAGGCCGGCGCGCGCCGCGTCCGCGAACTCGCCGGATTCCGGATCGAGGTCGAAGCACATCCAGTCCGAACGGCGGGGGGCCCTCGCTCGACCGGCCATCACGTGCACGGCGATGCAACCGAGGTTCGCCAGCGCGAGCTGGGTTTCGAGCGAGCCCCCGACGACGTAGTCGACCGCCTCCCGTTTGCCCTGCGGCGTTTCGATCCGCTTGGTGGGGGTGCCCGGGGGCATTCCCGCGGGAATCTCCTTCTGATAGAAGCACGGGCCCTCCATTCCCTCCGGGCAACGCTCGAGGGAGAAGATGCGATCTCGGACGTACGGCAACAGCTTCGGAAAGATCGCCGCGTAGTACTCGACCAGATCGAGCTTCGTGTAGCCCTCCTCGGGCCAGAAGACCTTGTCGGGGGCGGCGACCACCACCGGCAGCTCCGATCGCGACACCCTGCTCATGGAGTTGGTGGGGCTTGGGGCCCCGGCACCACGACGTCGTCGATGGCTCTCGGGCAGCGGCCGGGGGCTGGACGGGACCGTGACCGTCGTAGGGCTTCAGAGAGCGGCATCGCGGTCGGCAGGAGATCGAGGAAAGAAAGTCCTTGTGAAGGTGCGGGTCGGTCCCGACGGATCTTGTGGCAGATGGGGACGGCCACGTCGGCGGGGTGCGACTTCCCGCATCGCCGGCCGGCGCCGGAGTTCGAGGATCCGGGGCTCGAACGTCCTATCGGTTCGCGAGGGCAATCAGATCGCGGGCCAACTCCTCGGGCTTCGTGATCATCGGCCAGTGACCTGCCTCGATGACTGTGTGCGGACCTTCGAGCTTGCCCCACTTCCCGGCGACGATCTCGTCGACCGGGTCGCCGCTGAGGCTGCAGAAGATGTACGCCTCTTTCACGGGGTCGTAGTTCTTCGAGAGTGTGACGGGGTCGGTGCCGAGTCGGACCGGCCAGGGTGTGGCCAGGGACTTCATCCGCTTAAGGTTCGAGCCCTTGACGTCCGGGCCGATGCGGCCGATGGTTTCCTCGGTAAGGGGAATCGCGTAAGTTCCGGGGGGTGGGGGGCCGAACTCACTGGCCGGATTGAAGGCCCCCTGCGGCGTGCGCACCCTCTCGGGCCGGAAGGCGTCCACATAGATCACCTTCGACACCCTCTCGTGGGCGCGATCGGCGACGGCGGCCACCACTTTACCCGCAAAGCTGTGCCCGACGAGCACGAAGCGGTCGAGTTCCTTGTATTTGATCACGTTCAGGACGTCCTGGATGGCGGTTTCCATCCCGAGCTCCTTCGTCGCCAGGTGAACCCTATCGCCCATTCCGGTCAGGGTCACGGCATAGGCGGCATGTCCCTCCCTTTCGAGGAGAGCCTCCACGTCCTTCCAAGCCCACGACCCCAGCCAGGCACCAGGCACCAGCACAAATCGCGTCATCGGGGGACGCTCCGGTGCGGTGGTCCGACGTAGCTGGCGACTTGGGCGGACGGTCGAGTCAGCTGACCGATCTTCGGACGAGCTTCCGTGCGGACGTCTCTCCACGTCATGGCGGCTTGAGGAGAGCGAACCTTCGGTTTAAGCTGTGAAGGACGTCCTGAAACACCCAGTGCGCCCGGGGCCCGACCGTCGGGCCAATGGCCAGCCCTCTTGGCCATTCGAACCACGGACGGAACGGATCCAGCTGGAGGGTGAGCCGCCGGACGAGGAGCGGGCTTCCTTTCGAGTCTCCTCAGCCCCTGCGGTACGTGCCCATGAACTCGGCCATCTCGATCGACCTCGCCCGAGCCGCCGCCTCCGCTTCTCTCGCGTCCAGCCCGGGCGCCGCCCCGAGCGGCTCGCGCAGCGCGTAGAGCCGGAAGAAGTACCGGTGCGGCTTGCCCGGTGGCGGAGACGGTCCGCCGTAGCCAGTTTTCTTCCAGCTGTTGCGGCCCTGCCGGCTCCCGTCGGGAAGCGCTGGGTCCTTCGACACGCCCTCGGGGAGTCCCTTCGCCGTTCCCGGGATATCGTAGATCACCCAATGAACCCAGGTGCCGACCGGCGCGTCGGGGTCGTCGCAGATGAGGGCAAAGGCCTTCGTCGCCGCCGGGACCCCATCGAATACGAGCGGCGGGGACACGTCCGCGCCGTCTGCGGTGTGCTTTTTCGGGATCGTTTCTCCCTGTTTCCAATGCGGCGAGCTCACTCGAAGCGCCATCCCTTCGTCTCCTCGCTGACCCGCCCGTGGGGCAGATCCTACGCCTGCGGTGAAGGGCCGGTGCACATCAACCGTTCGGGGTTCGGATCCGGGGGGATTCTCAGCCGAGTGAGAAGGCGTACAGCTCGTCCCCGCCGGCCATGAAAAGCGCCCCGGGGGCAGCGGCCGGCGAAACGAAGTGGTCGGCGCCGCTCAGCGCAAACGAGTACAGGACCGCCCCTGTCGTGATGTTGAAGCCGAGGAGGACCGCGGTAGAGATGTTCACGGCCCAGACGACATCCCCGGTCACGATCGGCGAGCCGGAGTCGAAGCCGGACGTCTGCCAGGCGACCGAGAAGTTCGTCGCGTTCGCGACCACGTCAAAGAGGCCGTTCGTGCACGGGAGAAAGATCGACAGGCCGACGTGCGCCGTCCCGCCGTACGCGCCGCCGCACACACCCTTCTCGGCGATCTGCCCGCCAATCCCCCCCAGATGCGAGGCGGAGAGCAGGTACCCGACACCCTCCTTGCCGACCTGGAACACGTTTCCGTCGGGAAGCAAGGTTGGCGAGAGCGAACCGAGGTCGAGGTCCTGCTCGTTGAGTTGGACCCAGTTCGTCGGCGCGAAGGAATCGACCTCAGTCAAGGAGGGCGAAAGCTCGATCACGCTGTCCCCGAAGTCGTACGTGGAGGTGGACGCCCCGTTCCCCGTCGCCACGTACAGGCTGCCGTTCGCCGAGACCTGGGCGCCACCCGTGCCCCAGATCCCGGCTTGGCGCGGCGTCGGGACTTTGTACGAGATCAGTCCCCCGCTTCCCTGAGTCGGGGCCCCAACGACGAATCCCCAGTACTGGCCGCAATCCCCGAAGAGGCCCCCGTAGGGGATGTAGACGTAGCCGTTCGCCAGGGTGAGCGCCCCGCGTTGTTGCTCCACCGTCAGGCTCGCTCCCGGCGGATTGACCGCGACCTGGGATTCGACGGTCCCATTGAGCACGTTGAGCCCGAAGAGCACGTGCTGCGGCATCGGCATCACGTAGGCGACCACGTAGAGGGTCCCCGTCGCGGCGTCGATCACGGGAGTCCCGGTGATCCCGCTCGGGTTGATGTCTCCGCACGGCAGGTCGGAACCCGGGACGGGCGTGCCGAGGTTCGTCATCCAGAGGATCGAGCCGGTGGTGG
>JASHQN010000021.1 GCA_030039135.1 Thermoplasmata archaeon
CTTCCCAAGCGGGGCCGGCACGGGTAGGCTCGGCGGCGACCGAGCGCCATGCCGCCGGGGGCACGGGCTGAAATCGTGCGCGGGATGCGCGAGCTTCGGCGCCGATTGTGGCGGCCGTCGAGGGTATAACCCTCCACGGATGCAGCGGGGCCGATAACCATGGCCGGCTACGCGCACCCCGAGGCCCTCGTGGAGACCGACTGGCTCGCGAACCACCTCAGCGACCCCAAGATCCGCGTCATCGAGGTCGATTACGATCCCGCGGCGAACTACGAGCTCGGGCACGTCCCGGGCTCCGTCCTCGTCGATTGGCGCAAGGACATCAATGACCCCCTCCGACGGGACATCCTCTCCTCCGAGAGCTTGACCGAGCTCTTGCGGCGCGCCGGGGTCGACCCGGAGACCACGGTGGTCCTCTATGGCGATTTCAACAACTGGTTCGCCGCGTTCGCCTTCTGGGTCTTCACCTACTACGGGGCGAAGAACCTGAAGATCCTGAACGGCGGTAGGAAGAAGTGGATCGCGGAGGACCGTCCGTTCACGAAGGACGTCCCGCACCCCTCCGCGGGGAAGTTCACGGCCCACGCTCCGGACGCGAAGCTCCGGGTCTTCCTCGACGACGTGAAGGCCGCCCTCCCGAAGGTGAAGGAGGGGAAGATCGGGCTCGTGGACGTGCGGGGCCCGAAGGAGTTCTCCGGCGAGATCACCGCGCCTCCCGAGTACCCGACCGAGCACGCCCAGCGCGGGGGCCACATCCCGGGCGCTAAGAACATCCCCTGGGCCCAGGCCGTGCGGGACGACGGGACGTTCAAGACCCCCGAGGAGCTCGCCGAACTGTATCGATCGAAAGGGATCACGCCCGACCGAGAGGTGATCACGTACTGCCGGATTGGCGAACGCTCGAGCCACTCTTGGTTCGTGCTGAAGTACCTGCTCGGGTACCCGGACGTCCGGAACTACGACGGTTCCTGGACGGAGTGGGGCAATCTCGTTCGAACCCCGATCGAGAAGCCGTAGGCCGACGCCGGCCGCCGCCGCTCACGTCGGCGGCCGCCGCCGAGGCACTGGCCGGGCCTCCTTGCGGACCAGGAACTGGTAGAGGTTCGCCTCGCGGCGCGTCGCGAGGAGCCGGTGCCCCGTCTGATCGGCCCATCGGACCATCTCGATCGGGCTCGTCGGGTCGTCGGTGACGAGGAGCACCGCGGTGCCGGCGGGTCGCTCCCGGAGCTCCTCGTTCAGCATCGTGAGTATCGCCGAGCATTCGATCCCGATCTCGTAGAGCTCGAGGTCGGGGGTCTGGGGCCAGCACCGGATGCGCTGGACCCGGATCCGCTCGGCGAGGCGAGGAGCGACGGCGCTCGCGGTCTCAAGACCGGCCGGGGTCGGCTCGCGGGTCGCGGGCCGGATCCGGACGACCCACCCCTCGTCGTACGGCGCGTCGTTGAGGAGTCTCGGCCGCTCGACGATCGCCGGATTCCGCTCGACCACCTCCCCGCCCACGGGCAACCGCACCGCGCCGGTGTATCGCACGCTCTCCACCGTCGCGACGCTGCGGCCCCGGGCGATGGGTCCGTTGAGATCGCGGTACGTCACCGAGCGGAAGGGGCCGGCGAACCAGACGAGAGGGCCGAGCAGGCCGACGCGGGCGGTCCCCCTGCTCTCGTCCGCGCGGAACCAGACGTCATGCTCGAGGTCATAGAGTCGGTCCTCCGGTAGGAGGCACCCGTCGATTTGCACGGGACGCGGAGGCGCCGCACCCCTATACGCCTCGCCGTCCAACACCTTATTCCTTCGGGCCCGTTCGCCGGACCCTTCATGGCGGAGCGACCCGCGCCGGCGAGCGAATGGGGCCGGCCAGCTCGGGCCCGGTGCCGGTGCGGCCACCTCCCGACCCATCACATGGTCGTGGCGCCCCTGCCGAACTCCGCCAACTTCCGGCTCGACCCTTCCGGGCCCTGCGGCATCTGCGGCGAATCGGTGTGCCGCCGGTTTACCCCCGGCGGAACGTAGGCCGGGTCAGCCGTACGCCGCGCGAATGAGGTAGTCCTTCAGCCGCGGAAGCCGCTCGTCCCAAAGGTGGAAATGCCAGGAGCGGGCGGCCTCCCACTCCTCTCCCGCGCCCCACCCGGAGTGCTCCAGTGTCACGTCGACGCCTTCGGGCGACTCCTGGAGCCGGACGTAAACATGGGTCTTCGACCCCGGCTCATTCATCAGCGCCGCAAACTCGGGCGGCGCGAACCAGCTGAACCCGATGTCGACGTCCGGCGTCAGCTCAAGGATCGTCCCGCGGCTCTCGAACGCGACCGGTGACGACCATGCGAGGTGATACTCCCCTCCCATGTGGGGGGTCACGGTCGCCCGGTCGCACAGCCAGCCCTGGAGCTGCTTCGCGTCGGTGAACGCGGCATGGATCATGGAGATGGGCAGTGGGACGGTGACTTGGATAAGGATCGGGTCGGGGGGCTCGGCGGACATGTTCGCCCACTCGAGCGCGCGAACCTATAGGTTTTGTGAGCGCCCGGGCCTCTTCCCGCGTCCTGGGCCCGTCGGAGCCGTTGTGAGAAGGAGCCAAGGGGTCCGGGTCGCGATCTCGCGGGCATCCAGCGGCGTCGGGAACGCTTATCCGAGGTTCGTATAACTGTCTTCCAATGAGCCCGCGCTTCCGGGACGGGCTGCTCGCGCTCGCGGTCGCCTCGCTGGTAGTGGGCGCTCCGCTGGCCGCGATCACGGGCTCGTTCGGCGTCTCGGAGCCGCCGGGTGCGATGGATACTTCTCGCGTCGGTACCCAGCCGTCCTCCCCCTCCTCTGCGGCCTCCCAATCGCACCTCGCGGGCTCGAACCCTTCCACCGCGTCCCTTACGGCCGCCTCATCTAGCACGATCTCTGCTCCCCCACTCCCCACAGACTCGGGAGTGAACTCGACGCGCTCCACCTCCACCGCGGCCGACCAGGTTCTCGCAGCGCTTGCGGCGAAGGGGGTGCCGCTGAGGGCTGTCTACCTTCCGAACCTCGCCGGAGAAGTGCACACGGCGCCCACGGACGGCCACATTGCCCCCTATTCGGCTTCCGGCCCGGAGCCGTACGGCATCGGGGAGTCGGGTCTTCGCAACGATTCGGGTACCATCACCCCGTTCCGACTCTCTACTTCGAGCCTCACCGCGTCATTCACGACCCAGTCGCTCTCCGGGATTTCCCCGGACGTCACGGATCCGGACGCCTACGGGATCCAGCTGGACGCGGTCCTCAACAACGTCACCCTTTTCGGGACGACCGGATACCAGTTCTGGACCCAGGACGTCTTCAGCTACTCGCCGAGCCTCGAGAAGCTTCAGTTCCTGAGCAACATCTGGAACTTCAGCGGGGTCAACCTCTCGTGTAACGCCTTCTATGCGGCCGGCGGTCACAACGAGTGCCCCGAGTACTACTACAACCTCTCCGCGCCGATCCGTGCGACGTACCCCCTCACCGTCGACCTCTACCTCAACTCGACGCTCATCGATG
>JASHQN010000022.1 GCA_030039135.1 Thermoplasmata archaeon
GTCGACGCCCCCCGCGAGGACCTCACTGTCCCGGGAGCCGGCTTTACCTTCGGCGAGCTGATCCGCGCCCAGTCGCTGGGCGACTACCAGGCGCTCCAACAGAAGCAACGACGCGTCCTGCGCGTGGACGTGGGGACGGACGTGAAGGCCGGGCTCGCGCGGATCTCGGGGGCGCTCGATGGCTGACATCTCGCTCCTCCTCTGGGACGTCGGCGGGGTCGTGCTCACCAACGGGTGGGACCAGCAGGCTCGGGACGTGGCGGCCGAGCGCTTCGGGCTCGACCGAGCCGAGCTGGAACGCCGCCATCTGACCGTGGACGCCGCGTTCGAGACCGGCCGGCTCGACTGGGCCGGGTACCTGTCGGCGACGGTCTTCTACGAATCGCGCGCGTTCTCCCCGGATACCTTTCGGAAGTTCATGCTCGATCAATCGCGGGAGAATCCTGCGGCGCTTGCCGCCGCGCGCGCCCTGAGGGCGAGCGGCCGGTACACGATGGCCGCGCTGAACAACGAGTCGCGCGAGCTCAACGACTACCGCATACGGACGTTCGGCCTGAGGAAGGTGTTCCACGTGTTCTTCAGCTCGTGCTACACCGGCCTTCGCAAACCGGACCCGGCGGCCTTCCGCTACGCGCTCGAACTCGCCCAACGCCCCCCCGAAGAGACACTCTTCCTGGACGATCGCCCCGAGAACGTTGCGGCCGCGGCCCGCCTCGGAGTACGCACCCTCGAGGTGCGCGATCCGGGGCGGCTCCGGGAGGAGCTCGCCGAGGTCGGCGTCGCGTAGGGGTAGGAGGAAAACGATGGAACTCGGGATGGTGGGGCTCGGCAAGATGGGTGGGAACATGACGGTTCGACTGGTCCGAGGAGGACACCGCGTGGTCGGCTTCGCTCGGACGAAGGCGGTCGTCGACAAGGTCGTCGCGCAGGGAGCTCGCGGCGCCGATTCCTTGGCGAACCTGGTGGAGCAGCTCGCCCCCCCTCGGATCATCTGGTTGATGATCCCGACGGGCCCACCGGTCGACCAGACGCTCGATCAGTTGCACGGTCTCCTCGCCCCCGGGGACCTCGTGGTCGACGGAGGGAACTCCTACTACCGCGACTCGGTCCGGCGGGCCGCCCTCGTGAACGGTTGGGGGTTCCGGTTCGTCGACGTCGGCACGAGCGGCGGGATCTGGGGACTCGAGGAGGGCTACTCGCTCATGGTCGGCGGCGAGGACGCGGACGTCGAGCGGATCCGACCGATCCTCGAAACGCTCGCGCCCGGGCCGAAGCTCGGATGGGGGCACATGGGCCCCGTCGGCGCCGGCCACTTCGTGAAGATGGTCCACAACGGGATCGAGTACGGCATGATGCAGGCGTACGCGGAGGGGTTCGCCATCCTCCAGGGGAAGACCGAGTTCGCTCTCGACCTGCACCAGGTCGCCGAGGTCTGGCGCTACGGCAGCGTGATCCGGTCGTGGCTGCTCGAGCTGACCGAGAGCGCGCTCGCCGAGAACCCAACCCTCGCGGGGATCGAGCCATGGGTCGCCGATTCGGGCGAAGGGCGATGGACGGTCGCCGAGGCGATGGACCTGAACATCCCCGCACCGGTGATCACGCTCTCGCTCGAGGCCCGGCTGCGCTCGCGGGAGGCCGACCCGTTCGCCGACCGGCTCCTCGCGATGATGCGCAACAAGTTCGGCGGCCACGAAGTGAAACGGGAGAGCTAGCGATGGCCTCTAGGGCCCCCGAGAGCCACCTGTTCGTCCTATTCGGCGCCACCGGGGACCTTACGCAGCGCAAGATCCTGCCCGTCCTCTACCAGCTCTCCGCCGGCGGAAAGTGGCCCGCAGGGAGTCGGGTCCTCGGCGTCGCCCGGCGACCGTTCGACGACGCGACGTTCCGGTCGATGGCGCTCTCCTGGCTGACGGGCTCGAAGACGGCCGACCCCGAGCGACTCCGTGCCTTCTGCGACTCGACCCTGTTCTACCAATCGTTGCCGGACGAGGGACCGACCAGCTTCAGCGCACTGCGGCAACGGATCGAGGGGCTCGAGAAGCAGCTCTCGCTGCCCGGCAACCGGGTCCTCTACCTCGCGCTTCCGGTCCAGGCGTTCGCGCCGACGCTGACCGGACTAGGAACCGCGGGGCTCCATCGGGCGCCGGGATGGACGCGGGTCGTCATCGAGAAGCCGTTCGGGTGGGACCTCGGGTCCGCGGAGGCGCTCAACCGCCTCGCGCACCAATACTTCGAGGAGAAGCAGATCTTCCGCATCGACCACTACCTCGGCAAGGAGACGGTCCAGAACCTGCTCGTGTTCCGGTTCGCGAACATGTTCATCGAATCGCTCTGGAGCCGCGAGCGAATCGGCCAGGTCGAGATCACCGTCGCCGAATCGCTCGGCGTGGAGGCCCGGGCAGCCTCCTACGAAAAGTCCGGCGCCCTGCGCGACATGATCCAGAACCACGCGACGCAGGTGCTGACCCTCGTCGCGATGGAGCCCCCGGCCACCCGCACCGAGGACTCGATCCGCAACGAGAAGGTGAAGGTCCTCCAGAGCGTCGTGCGTCTAGCCGCCGGTGACCTCGTCCGGGGTCAGTACACGGCCGGCGCCATCGGGGGCGACACGGTTCCGGGCTACCGCGAGGAAGCCGGCGTCGCTCCCCAGTCCGAGACCGAGACGTTCGTGGCCCTCCGACTCAAGATCGCCAACTGGCGATGGCAGGACGTCCCGTTCTTCCTGCGAACCGGCAAGCGACTTCCCGCGAAGGCGACGCGGGTCGTGCTGACGTTCAAAGCGCCGCCGGTGTCGTTCTTCCAGACGTCCACCGAGTACGAGGCGAGTCCGGATCGGATCTCGATCCTGATCCAGCCCGACGAAGGGTTCGAGCTCGCGTTCGAGATCAAGGTTCCCGGTCGGGAGATCCGGGTCCAGACGCATCGGATGAAGTTCCGCTACGTCGA
>JASHQN010000023.1 GCA_030039135.1 Thermoplasmata archaeon
TTGTCGTTCCAGACCTGGTCGTAGCCGAGGGCGATGACGTCGGGGCGCTCGCGGACGACCGTCTCGTAGATGTCGGTCGTCGAGCCGAGGATCGCCCGGTCCACCGGCTTGAGCGCCTCGACCATCTCGCGGCGGACGTGCTCGGGGACGTACGGCTCGTGCTTGAGCCGGCGGGCCGTCTGGTCCCTCGCGACGACGACGACGAGCTCGTCGCCGTGCTTCTTCGCCTCCGTCAGGAAGTACAGGTGCCCCGGGTGCAGGAGGTCGAAGACCCCCGTCGCCATCACTCGGACGACCACCGGTCCCACGCCTCCGCGATCGCGCGCTCACGATCCGGACCGTCGGCGAGATCGCCCGGGCGGCCCCGACGACCTCGGACTCGGCGCTGCGGGAATCGTTCCGCCGCGCGTTCGTCTCCCCGGGCCACGTCTACCTCATCCTCGCCGCCGACGGCCTCCTCGATGAGCGAAAGGGCCATACGGAGCTCACCATCTCGCTCGCCCGGATGGCCGGCCTCTCCGAGTCGGTCACGGTCTGCGAGATGCTCGGGGACTCGGGCGGCGCGCGCGACCCCGGCGCGGCCCGGCGCTACGCGGAGCTCCACGGCTTCGAGTTCCTCGAGGGCGCGGCGATCGTCGAGGCGTGGCGGGCATGGTCGTCCGCGTGATGGCGACGGGGGTCTTCGACCTCCTCCACCCCGGCCACCTCTACTTCCTCACCGAGGCGAAGAAGCTCGGCGACGAGCTCGTGGTCGTCGTCGCTCGGGACCGCACCGCGCGTCGGTTGAAGCACGAGCCCTACGTGCCCGAGCATGTCCGACGTGAAATGGTCGAGTCGCTGAAGCCGGTCGACCGCGCGGTCCTCGGGTCCACGACGGACATCTACGAGACCGTCGTGCGCGAGCGCCCGACGATCATCGCGCTCGGCTTCGACCAGCCGTTCAACGAGGCGGAGGTCGCCGCCGAGTGCGCCCGGCGCGGCGTCCCGGTGAAGATCGTGCGGATCCCCCGCGCTCCGCACGACGACCTCGCCACCCGACGGATCGTCGAGCGGATCCTCGAGACCAACTCTCGCCCCAAGGAGGCGAGCCCGTGAGGAAGGTCGGGGTCGTCGACACGACGTTCGCGCGCGTCGACATGGCCCGCTACGCGATCCGGGCGCTGCGGGCACGGGGCACGGGATTCCGCGTCGTTCGCCGGACCGTCCCCGGCATCAAGGACCTCGCCGTGGCCTGCCGCCAGCTCTTCCGCGACGAAGGGGCGGACCTCTGCCTCGCCCTCGGCATGCCCGGGGCTGCCGACCTCGACCGGACCTCGGCCGAGGTCGCGTCGCTCGGTCTCCAGCTCACCGGGGTCCTCGAGGGAAAGCCGATCGTCGAGGTCTTCGTCTACGAATCGGAGGCGAGGAGCCCGTCCGAGCTCGAGTCGCTCGCCCGGCGTCGCGCCGAGGAGCACGCTCTCAACGCCTACTCGTTGCTGTTCCGCCCGGGGGACCTCGCCCGCCACGCGGGCGAGGGGCTCCGCCAGGGGTTCGCGGACGTGGGGCCGGTGCGCCGGACCCGATAGAGGAGGAGAACGGATGCCGAAGCAGCAGGAAGGAAAGGGCGTGCGGGTGGCGATCGTGGCGAGCGAGTTCAACTTCGACGTGACCCAGCTCATGATCGAGCGGGCGAAGGAGGAGGTCGACTTCCTCGGCGCCGCGCTCGGCCCGGTGGTGAAGACCCCCGGCGTCTACGACATGCCCCTCGCGGTCCAGGCCCTCTTTCGGCGGGCCGACGTGGACGCGGTCGTCGCGCTCGGCGCGGTGATCGAGGGCGAGACGAGTCACGACGAGGTCGTGATGAACCAGGCCGCGCGCAAGCTCGCGGACCTCGCCCTCGAGTTCGACAAACCCCTCGGCCTCGGGATCTCGGGTCCCGGCGAGACGCGGCTCCAGGCCCAGGACCGCATCGAGAACGCGGGCAACGCGGTCCGCGCCGTCGTCAAGATGGTCCGGCGGCTCCGGGAGATCCGCTAGCGATCCCGCTCGGCGGAGCGGCTCCCCGGGCGCGCCTCGACCGGTCGTGCGCGAGCTGCGTCAGAGGCCGAGCCGGCTCCTGAGGTAGTCGAACGCCGCCTTCCCTTTCGCGGTGTGCGCCGTGACCTTCACGGCCCCGGGCCCTCCAGGATCGGGCTCACGGGTGCGCAGCGCGCGGGCGAGACGATCGAACGAGACCTCGATCGTGACGTCCGCCGGGTCGGCGGCACCGGCCGCCGCGGAGACCGTGCCGGCCGCGTCGACCCGCAGGGAGGCAACGCCCGCGTCGGTGAGGAAGACCCACGCCTGGGGAAGGTAGGCCCTCAGGATCCCTCCGAGAAGCCCGTGAAGACGGCGATGGATCTCGGGCTCGAACCGCTTCCCGGCGTCGCTGAGGAGGGCTTCCAGCTCATCCATCGCTCCTCCGCACCGGGAGGCGGGTTATAGGGGAAGGGGTGCCGCCGTCGCCTACGACCGAGAGGGCGACAAACGGTTTAGAGGGCGCAATCCTCGCCGCGGCCGGGAGGAGCGCATGGAGCCGGTCCGGGAGTTCCACGAACAGCTCCCGTCGACCCAGGCCCGGGCGCTCGAGCTCGCCCGCGCGGGGGCCCCCGCCGGAACGCGCGTCGTGGCCCGACGGCAGAGCTCGGGCCGGGGCCGCGCCGACCACTCTTGGCTGTCGCCGCCGGGGGGCCTCTATCTCTCCGTCCTGGTGCCGATCGCCGAGGGCGAGCCCGCCCTCCTGCCGCTCGCCGTCGGAGCGCGCCTCGCCGATGAGCTCGAGCGCCGGTGGGCCGTGCGCTGCGCGCTCAAGTGGCCGAACGATCTCCTCATCGAGAGCCCCGACGGGAGGGCGCGCAAGCTCTCCGGGATCCTGGTCGACGCGATCGCGCCGGCCTCCGTCGCGCCGCTGGGCGTGGTCGGGATCGGTGTCAACGTCGTCGCGCCGCGAGGAGGGTTTCCTCCGGGGCTCCCGACGCCGCCGGTGGCGCTCTCAGAACTCGTGCATCCCTGTCCCTCGCTCGAGGAGGTCGAAGCGGTCGCGGTCGCATCCGCCATAGGTGCCGCGGGCGAGCTCGCCCGGCCCGACGCGGCGGCGCGGGTGCTCGCCCGCTGTCGGTCGCGCCTCTACGGCGTCGGTCGGCGGGCGGTCGTGGACGGGTCGATCGTCGGGACGATCTCCTCGCTCGCCGAGGACGGGTCGCTCGTCCTCGACGTCGACGGCGCGCGAGTCCCGGTCCGCGCGGGCGATCTCTCCGTGGAGGCCGCGTGAGCGACGCGTTCGACCGCTGGGCCACCTTGAAGCGCCGCTCGCGCGAGGGCGGAGGGGCCGAACGGACGGAGAAGCACCGGGCGGCGGGCAAGCTCACGGCCCGCGAGCGGCTCGAATCGTTCTTCGATCCGGATACCTTCACGGAGATCGATCCCTTCGTCACGCACCGGATCGACACGTTCGGGCTCGCGGACCGGCGGCCCCCCGGTGACGGGGTCGTCACCGGCTGGGGCGAGGTCGACGGCCGGCCGGTCTGCGCGTTCGCGCAGGACGCGACCGTCTTCGGCGGGGCGCTCGG
>JASHQN010000024.1 GCA_030039135.1 Thermoplasmata archaeon
GCGCCCGCCCGATGTTCGTCGCGCGGAGCTTTTCTAGGCGCAGGTGGCGCACGCGTCGCTCGTCGAGCTCCTCGCGCTGGATCGAGATGAGCCCGTCGACGAGGTACTCGATCCCGCCGGCCTCGGGCTTCTCCAGGATCATGACCACGTCCGTGCTCGAACCCTCCACGAGGTCCTTTTGGAGGGCCATGACGAACTCTTCCATCTCGAGACCGTACTTGTGGGTCACCCCCTCGAGGGAATCGATGACGAGGAGCGACTTCTCCGGAAGGGCCTTTTCGATCCGGTTGTAGACGTTCTCGACCTCGGGCATCGGACTGCGCTTGAGGAGCGCCTGGAGGTGGGCGCGGTCGACCCGCGTCGGCGCGCCCCGCTCCTGGCCGAAGCTCGCGAGGACCTCCCGGCCCGCCCGCACCTTGCGCTGCTCGGTCTCGGGCAGCTCGGGCTCCCGGGGCTTGCCCGACGATTGGATCGCGTCGAGGAAGAGCTTCGCCGCGTCGAGCACGCGCGTGCGCATCTCCGCGGTCTTCAGCCACGGGAACTGGCGGTAGAGCGCCTCGTCACCGACGCGGGTGGACAGGTAGAACGACCGGCTCGGCTGGCCCACGCGTTCGAGCAGCTCGAGGCCGAACGTCGTCTTCCCTGAGCCGGCTCCGCCCTTGACGATCAGCGATCGACCCCCCTTGCCGCTGAGGAACGCGATGACCTCGGGTGGCACCCCTCCTACGGCGGTCCCGTCGTTGGCAACCATGCTATCCGTGAGCGCACGGCCGGAACGGAGGATCCCGAATCCGACGTACCATCCCGTGTCCCGTGGTCGTCAAGGACGGGAGGGGAAGGTAAAGGTTGCGCTGCTTCTGACGCTCGACGGGCGCTCAGCCCGCCGCCGCGCGGCGGGCTTCGCCGCGCGCGGTCCGTACGGCGTCCTTGAGCGGAGCGCCCGGATCCCCGACCGCCGTGGCGGCGGAGGCGTTCCCGCCGCCTTTCCCCGAGAACAACGGGATCGCGGCCCGCACGACCGCGTCGGCGGGCACGGCCGCTGCCGTCGACCCGACGAAGAGGAGGCCCTTCCCGTCCCGCTCGCTGCCGAGGACAGCCACATGGCCCGGCTCGCGGGTGAGGAGACGGGAGAGCTCCATGAGCTCCTCCCGGGTAAGAGCGGCTTCGTACCCGACGATCGTCGTGCCGCCAACGACCTCGTGGGCGGTCGGGTCCGAGAGGAGACGCTGGCTCACGGCACCGAGGTCTTCCCGGCGGCGGCCCCGGGCGACCTTCCGCGACTCTTCGATCTCCCCGAGCAGCCGATCGATGCCGTCCGGTAGCTGCGCGACGGGGACGCCGAGCCGCCGCGACGCCTCCTTCAGGATCTCCTCGTGCTCGTCCCGGATGTCGAGCGCCCGCTCCCCGCTCGCGTACGTCAGGCGGACGACCCCGTCCTGGATCCGCTCGACGTCGAGGAGGGCGATCGCGCCGACCTCGCTCGTGTGCGTGCAGTGCGTCCCACCGCACGCCTCGACGTCGAATCCCTCGATCTCCACGATCCTCAGGTCCCGGCCGGGGACGGCCCCTCCCTGGTAGAGCGTGAACCCGAAGCGGCGCTCGGCGTCGTTGCGCGACTCGAAGTAGCTTTTGACCGGGCGATCCTCGCGGACGATCTGGTTCACGAGGCGCTCCACCCGGTGGAGCTCCTCGCGAGAGAGCGGCTTGTAGTGGGTCACGTCGATGCGGGCCGATTCGGTGCCCTTGTACGCTCCCGCCTGCCAGACGTGCGGACCGAGCACCGCGCGCAGCGCGCCGTTCAGAAGATGGGTGGCCGTATGGTGCTGCATCAGTTGGACGCGGCGGCCCCGGTCGATCCGCGCGCGGACCCGATCGCCCACGCGCACCGTCGCCGGAGCCTCGAGACGGTGCAGGATCCAGGGACCGCGCCGCTCGACGTCGACCACCCGCTGGTCCCCGAGGTCGCCCTTGTCCGTCACCTGGCCGCCCCCGGTCGGGTAGAAGTACGTCCGATCGAGCACGACGAACGGACCACGCACCCAGAGGACGTGCGCCTCGAAGTCGAGCGTGTACGGGTCGAGGTAGTACAGGGCCTCGCTGGGAGCGGTACCTTCGGGGACCTCGGGAAGGCCCTCCGTCCGCTCGACGTAGTCGCTCGCGGGGGCCTCCCCTTCGTGCCGGGCCGCCACCCGCGCGTAGAAGTCGTCGGGAATCTTGGGAGGGTGGGCCAGCTCCTCTACGGCGACGTCCGGGGGCACCCCGAGGGAGTCGTACCACTCGAGCAGGTTCTCCTCGGTGACGCTCGCGCCCGACGCCCGGGCGCGCTCGTCGTAGCGACGGATGATCCCTCGCGCCCGTCCGATCGATTCGGTGAACCGCTCGATCTCCGCGTCGACCACGCGATGGAGGTCGTCGCGGTGCGCCCCCACCTCGGGCGAGTACCGGGCGATCTCGCGAGCGACGTCGTCGAGGACCGCGATCAGGCTCGGGGCCTCGGGGACCTTCTGCAGGATCCGGAACGCGCGACGCAGGAGAAGACGGGCGAAGTAGCCCTCCTTACTGTTCGACGGCACCACCCCGTCGGTGAGCATGTAGTTGAGCGCGCGCGCGTGATCGATGAGGATCGCGCTCTCCCGTGGAGGGAGCGTCTCCCTCAGGTCCGTGTAGGGCCGGCCGAACGCCGCCTCGTACGCCG
>JASHQN010000025.1 GCA_030039135.1 Thermoplasmata archaeon
CGCCGGACGCTGTCCGCACGACGCCACGGATGGTACCCGTGGCGAGGCCCACGGTCGCGTTGACGGTCGACGGCGAGGGGGTGATCACATCGAGCGGGGTCTGGGTGTAGTTGTGGCCCCCGTAGATCACATCGTAGTTGTACACTCCGAGAGGAACAGCGGTGAGCTCGAACGTTCCGCTAGCGTCAGTCGTGGTGGTAATGCGGGTCACGTTGTTCGGGCCCCACAACACGATCTCGGCCCCCGCTACCACGGGGTCGGTCGTCGGGTCGTACGAAGTGGAGTTCGCGGCGTTCCAGTAGATCGTGCCGGAGACCGTGCTCGATCCGATCGTGATCGTGAGCGGCAGCGTCGGCGCCGAGAGCGACAGCGCGACGGCGCTCGACACGACCAGGTGCACGCTCTGGATGACGTCCAGCCCCTGCTGCGTTAGGCCCTGCAACGCACCCGTGCTGACGTTGAGCGTATCGTTCCCGGGCGGGAGGACGAGCGTAAACGCACCGTCCGGCGCGGTGATCGCCGTCATGTGCGGAATCCCCCACGAGTCGGAGACCGTGACCCGCAGTCCCCCGACCGGCGCGCCGCTCGCCAGGCGGACCTCGCCGAGGACCGTCTGGCCCGGGTAGTACTCCAGCATCGACTCGCCCCCGCTGAAGTAGAGGCCGGCCGACGTGTTCGCGAGCCCTCCGGTGATCTTGGCGAGTGAGATCGCGTTCGGCTGGTTCATGGCCGTGTAGCAGCTCGGGTTCCGGGCCGCTTCCGTCGCGTTCGCGCAGTAGTACGCCGTCTTGTAGACGACCTCGAAGTGCTGGAGCATCCACCCCGGCTCGATCGGATCGTTCGCGATGGAGCCCTCGAGGCCCGGGATGCCGATGCTCTGACCGACATCCGTACCGTTGTAGCCAAAGTAGGTGCGGTAGATCATCGAGTTGTAGAACGGGGCGAAATAGTTCACGTAGTAATTGATGGGAGAGACGTCCGCGGGCACGTCGCCGAGCGGGTAGGTGTTCCCGTTCGAGCCGAGGACCGTGACGTTGAAGTACGTCGAGGGAAGCCCGGCCGGGCTGATGATCCTACCGGTGAGCTCGGCGGGGGCATAGAAAATCCCGGTGTCCGTCCCGCTGAACGGGATGAGGCGGCTGTCGGTGAGGTCGTAGCGGATCGACCAACCGGTGTACGACTGGATCGCGTTGTAGAGCGATGCGACGCCCGAGACCGACAGCGAGGTCGCGATGAAGTAGGAGGTCGCCATGTACATCGCGTTCCCGTCGGTCAGCGTCGTCGGGTCCACTGGGAGGTACCGGGACGGGTTCGCGACGACGAGCGAGTAGTCGTAGCTCTGATTGACCAGGAGGTTGTGGAACTGGCTCACGTTGAGCCCCTCCCCGGCGAGGATCGTGTTGAGCGCCGCCGGCAGGTAGACCTTGCCGGAGGTCGATTGTTCGGCCTGGAGCAGCGTCACCGCGAGGATCGCGATCGCGGTCGACTCGTTCTGGGCCAGGAGGAACTGGCCCGCGGGATCGATCCCATCCTGGAAATTGTCCGCGACACTCGGGTGCTGGCCCTGGTCGATCGTCTGGAACCCGTAGTCCCACCAACTCACCAGCGCCGGACGATCCGGCTCGGGGATGCTCGTGTCCTGAGTGGCGAGCCAGTTGTAGCCGGCGCTGTCGTACTGGTTGGCGGTGTCGATCGAGGTTCCCGCGGCGCCGAAGTAGTTGCCGGAGGTCGAGGAGTTCCCTTTCAGGAACGAGGGCAGCGTGTTGTAGACCTGGGAGGAATACTGACTCTTGCTGTTACCGGGGATGCCGGCGTCGATCGAGACCCAGATGTTCGGGAGGATGAGTCCGACGACGAGGGCGAGGATCAGCACGTGGCGGGCCTTGAACGCCTTGCGGAACGCCGCGAACTGGCTGCGCCGGTCGGATAGGGACGCGACGGTGCGCCGAAGTTCGGGATAGCCGCCGACCCGCAGCGCCCGATCGATCGCCTCGGCCGGGAGGAGGGCGAACGCCGGCGACCCGAGGAGGAAGAATTTCGCGGCCGAGATCGGCAGGTAGATCGAGAGGACGGCGAAGACCAGGAAGGCGATCTGGTAGCGCTTGAAGCGCGCGCGGATCGTGGAGTAGACGACCAGAGCGATCCCGGCGAAGGCAAGGAAGAACGTGATCACGCCGTACCCGACCACGAGCTGATCGATCGACGGTGCGACGTCTTCCGCGACCGTGGAGTAGATCAGGTTCTTGACGAGGTAGCCCTGGCCGGTGACGATGCTCGTGAAGTATCTCGGCTCGAACACCGCAAGGAACGCCCCGGCCGCCGCCACGAGAGCGACGAGGGCGGGGATCGAGAATACCCAGGGGATGTCTCGCATCACCAAGAACACGAGCATCAGAGCGAGCGTGCCGAAGTAGAGCAGAAGGGGCAAATCGAACCAGGACGAGAACTGGTGCTGCACGAGGTAGTACGGCACGGCCATGGGGAACCAGACGAGGCCGGTAATCCAGAACGAAACGTAGAGCCCGAACGAATCGACCCTGCGGATCCGCTCGATAATCATGATGACCACGAGCGAAACTCCCATCACTGCGATCGCGTAGGTGTACCCCTGCCAGGCGAGGGCGAGCGCGCCGAGGCAGACCCCGGTGAAGACCGCCCACTTCACCGCGGTCCGCTCCGTCCGAAGGAACGCCCGCAGCGCGGGGAGGTACTGGCCCGGCTTTGCGTAGCTCTCTACCCATCGGCGACTGCCGACCGCTTTGACCGTGCGAATGTACGAGTACAGCGTGATCAGGATCACGAACGTGTAGAACGAGAGGTAGTTCGCGTACCCGAAGATCGAGGAGTCGATGTTCGCGCTCAGGAACGGAAAGATCACCGCGGCGATCAGACCGACCCTCTTCGAGCTGACCTCTCGGCCGATGAGGTAGATCGGGAAGACCCCGAGCGCGGCCCAAAGCGGAGCCTGCAGGTCGAGGAACCAGGCACCGGCGGTGACGGCGTTACCGCCGAAGAACGGGGCAAAGGCGAGGCCGAGCACCGCGTTCATCCAGTCGAACAGCGGTTCGCGCGGGTTGTAGCCGCCGACCGGGAAGTGAATCAGCGGGTCGTACACGAGGTTCCGATGGTTGAGGATGATGTACGTGGCGACCCGGGAGTGGTAGTAGGAGTCCGAGCCGCCGGCGTAGCTGTACAGCGGCCCGAACTGCTCGATGATGGGATACGTCCAAATCGTCCGGATCGCGAAGGCGGCCCCGAAGGCCCCGAGGAGGATCGCAACCGTCCAACCGTGACGGCGCCACCAGCCGAACTGCGACCCCTGCATCCTATCGGCTCTCCCGAGCCGGCGGCGCGCGAGACCTGGGGGGTGTATAAATAGGCTGCTTCTGCCGAACCCTCAACTGACGTCAGAGATCGACCGTCGGCGGTGTTTCGGCCGGAACGATCGTTCGTCGGGTCATTCGACCGTTCGGAAACGGTAGAACATCCGCCCGTCGCCGACGTCGTACGGCTCGACGCGCACCGCCCCCCCGATCCGAAGCTCCGTCCACGGTTTGCCGTCGATCCGGCCGAACAGTCGAAGGGGCACTCCGTCGAGGTCCACGAGGCCGACCGCGAACGGCACGTCCGCCTCGAGCCCGAGCGGCGCGCCTCCGAGGACGGCGCTGAAGGCGTAGATCCGCCCGTGCTCCGGTAGGTCGACCCAGCTCAGCTCCTCAGTGTGGCAGGTTGGGCACGCGACGCGGGGAGGCCAGTGGAGCTCCCCATCTCTGGGGCAACGCGTCGTCGAAAGGCGACCTTCCCGCAACCGCTCGAAGAACCGGGAGAGCCGGGTCTGATCCGATCCCTCGAGCGGGAAGAAGTCGAGCAGGAACGGGCGGGGTGGGCGGGGCGGCGCGGCCGGGCGCTGCGATGGGGCGGCTTCCGACGTTGCGGCGGCGGGAGCCGGTCGCTCCTCCCGGGAAGGCGCTGGAGTCGCCGGCTCGGACGGCACCGGACTGCGCCGAGGTCTCGCGGTGGCGCTCACGAAGCCCCTCCCGTCTGATAGATCATCACCGAGTGGACGTTCGCGCTGCCGGATAGGTTGTGGACGAGCGCCCACTCCGGGTCCGGCACCTGACGTGCGGGGGGAGCCTTGCGGCCAAATTGCTCAAACACTTCGACCGCCTGCGCGATCCCGGTCGCCCCGAGCGGATGGCCGCAGCCCAGCAGCCCGCCGCGCGGGTTGATCACGATGTCGCCGCCGATGTCACCGCGGCCGTCCAAGGCGAAGCGGCCCCCCTCACCCGGAGGACACAACCCGAGCGCCTCGTATTCGACGATCTCGGAGATCGTGAAGCAGTCATGGATCTCGGCGAAGTCGAGATCCTTGAGCGAGCAGCCGGCGCGCCCGAGCGCCTCGCGAGAGGCGATCGTGAGTCCCGGCCACTCGGTCAGGGAGCCCGCGTGGGCGAGGTTGTGGAAATCGGAGTACTGGCCCGTCCCCCGGATCCACGCGGGAGCGTCGGTGTACTTCCGCGCGAGCTCTTCCGCGACGAGGACGACCGCGGCCGCACCATCGGTCATCGAGGAGCAGTCCCCGAGCCGGAGTGGCGGGGCGACGATCGGCAGGCGCATCAGCTTGTCTTTCGAGAACGTTTTGGCGTAGAACTGGGCATGAGGATTCGCGTTCGCGAAGCGATGGTTCTTCTCCGAGACCGCAGCGAGCTGCTCCGGGGTCGTCCCGTGCTCCAGCATGTGGCGTTGAGCGACCATCGCGAAGAACGGAGGGGCGGTCGCCCCGTGGGGCCCGTCCCAAGGACGGTCCATCACGCACCCCATCGAGGCGTTCGCCTCCGCCATCGACGGCAGGTTCATCTTCTCGACCCCCACCGCGACCGCGACGTCGGACAGGCCCGCGGCGATCGCGGCGTAGGCCGATCGGATCGCGGATTGGCCCGACGCGCACGCGAGCTCGGTGCGCTGCAGGATGCGCCGAGGCTTGAGCCCCATCTGCTCCGCCGCGAGCGGTGCCACATGGGACTGGAACGCGAATCGTTCGGGCTCGGCCGCCCCGACGAACAGCGAATCGACGTCGTCCGCGCGGAGGTCGGGCATCGAGCGGAACAGCGCCGCCCCGGCCTCCTGGGCCATCTCGGCCCAGGTGGTCGGCCGCACACCGAACGGTGTCGTGACACCGCCGACCAGCGCGACGTGGCGCACCGTCATCGAGCCTCCGAGCGGATCGCGGCGGCCACAACGTCCCCCGCCTCGCTCGTGGTGACGTGGCCGCCCTGATCGTACGTCCTCGCGGACCCGTCCCGAAGGACGAGTGCGACCGCCCGATCGAGGCGATCGGCCGGATCGATCATTTGGGGGTCTTGGTGCCGCTCGCCGAGCCATCGGAGCATCTGCTCGATCGCGAGGAACGTCGCGAACGGGTTCACCTGGTTCTTGCCCGCGTACTTGGGCGCACTACCGTGGACGGGTTCGAACATCGCGTGCGCCGCCCCGATGTTCCCGCCCGAAGCGAAGCCCATCCCACCCTGAAGCACCGCGGCCAGGTCGGTGATGATGTCTCCCATCATGTTGGTCGCGACGACGACGTTGTACTGCTCGGGGTTGCGGACGAGCCACTGGGTGAACGCGTCCACGTAGGCGTAGTCGCGGACGATCTCGGGGTAGTCGGCTCCGATCCGGTCGAACGTCTCGCGGAAGAACCGGCATCCCTCCATGACGTTCGACTTGTCGACGCACGTGACGCGGCGAACGCCGTCCCCCGGCGCCCCCCGCGCTCGGGCCCGCGCGAGCTCATACGCGTAGCGGATCACGCGCTCGGATCCCTTCCGGGTGATGATCCGGGTGTCGATCGCCACTTCGGTCTCTCCTTCCCGGGTCAGCCGGCCCCGGGCGGGCGTGTACAGATCCTCGGTGTTCTCTCGAACGATCACCATGTCGACGTTCTTCGGGGCCCAGACTTCCCGGTACTCGCCGCTGATCCGGTGTCGCACCCCGGGGTACAGCCGGCAGGGACGGACGTTCGCGTAGAGGTCCAGGGATTCGCGGAGGCCGAGCACGAGCGCGCGGCCCGCGATGTCCCCGTTCGGTAGCGTCGCGCCGGGCCAGCCGACCGCTCCGACGAGGATCGCGTCGGCTCGCCGAGCCGCTGCCTCGCCGCTCGGATCCCACTCCCGCCCGGTCTTCAGATAGTACTGACCGCCTCCGGCGTATTCCGTGAGGCGCCAGGGGGCGGGCCCTCCCTCACCGAGCGCGCCCAGGATCTTGACCCCTTCCCGAACGACCTCGGGTCCGGTCCCGTCGCCGGCGAACACCGCGATCTCGTACGCGGCCATGGTTACGGACTCGCCCCCGGGGACGCCTTGCGGGCCTCGAGCTCCTGGCGGACCTTCTCGACGAGACCGCCGGCTTCGAGCAGGCGCATGAGGTGCGGAGGAAGCGGTGGGAAGGGGACGCTCGCGCCGGTGCGGAGGTTCGTCACGGTTCCTCGTCGCATCTCGATCCGGGCGACGTCCCCGGTCTCGAAGATCGCGCGCACCCCGCGCACCTCGATGGCCGGCAGCCCGAGATTGATCGCGTTGCGGAAGAAGATCCGGGCGAACGAATCGGCGACGACCGCGGCGACCCCGATCGCCCGCATCGCCTGGGGAGCGTGTTCGCGGCTCGACCCCGAGCCGAAGTTCTCGTCGGCGATGAGGATGTCCCCCGTCCGCGCCTGCGCGGCGAACTCGGGGAGCGCGATCTCGAAGACGTGCTTTTTCAGCTCGTTGGGATCGATGATGGTGAGGTACTTTCCCGAGATGATCTGGTCGGTGTCGACGTCCCGCCCGAGGGTCCACACCCGGCCTTCGATGATGTCCTCCATCTCGGACCTTCCGTCACATGAAATCGCGCGGATCGGCGAGCTCGCCACGGATCGCCGCAGCGACCGTCGCGGCAGGGGACAGGAGGTAGATCCGGGCCTCCTTCGCGCCCATCCGGCCCGGGAAGTTCCGGTTCGATGACGAGGCACACACTTCGTCGGGAGCGAGGATCCCCATGTTCCCACCGAAGCAGGCGGAGCAGCTCGAGTTCGTGAACACTGCCCCCGCCTCAGTGAACGTCTCGATGATCCCCTCTTTGAGGCACTGCTCGTAGATCTTCGTCGACGCCGGTGATACGATGAACCGCACCCCGCTCGCGACCTTCTGGCCTTTCATGAGCGCGGCCCCTTCGCGAAGGTCCTCGATCCGCGCGTTCGTGCAGGAGCCCAGGAACACCTGATCGACCTTGACGTGCTCCCGGACCACGTCGGGCAAGGCGCGAACATTGTCCGGAGAGTACGGGCAAGCGACCATCGGTGGCATCCCATCGACGTCGACGTCGATCACTCGATCGTATACCGCGTCGGCGTCGGGCTGCAACGGGTGCATAGCGTGCTTCGAGATCCCGTCGAGGTAGGCGTAGGTCTTCGCGTCCGGCGCGACCATCCCGCACTTCGCCCCCATCTCGGTCGTCATGTTGCAGATGGTGAACCGCTCGGGCATCGAGAGGGCGGCGATCGTCGGGCCTGTGTACTCGATGGCCTTGTACGTCGCTCCCGTCGTTTTGATCTCGCCGAGGATCCGGAGCACGAGATCCTTCGCGGTCACCCCGCGGCCGAGCGTTCCGCGAACCCGGATCTGGATCGTCGAAGGCACCTTGAGCCACAGCCGGCCGAGGGCGAGCACGGCCGCCATCTCGGTGGGGCCGATCCCGGCGGCGACCGCTCCCATCGCACCCAGCATGTTCGTGTGGGAGTCGGTGCCGACCGCGAGATCTCCCGGGACGACCCAGCCGTTCTCCGCGAGGATTTGGTGGCAGATCCCATGCTGGCCGACGTCGTAGAAGTGCGGGAGGTGGGTTTCGGCCGCGAACTTGCGGAGGATGCGATGGAGCACCGCGGCACCCTCGGTCGAGGCGGGCACCCAGTGGTCGATCGCGATGACGACGCGGTCCGGGTCCCAGACCTCGGTGGCGCCCATCTGATGGAAGGGCGCGACGGTTTGGGCTCCCTGCTCGTGCATCATCGCGAGGTCGACCGCCCCTTCGACGATCTCGCCGGGCACGACGCGCTCGGCACCCGACGTGCGAGCGAGGACCTTCTCCGCGAGGGTCATCCCGTGCCCGTTCTGCGGGCTCATGCGCTCGCCTGCCCGATGCCGACCGCGTCGACCATCGCCCAGAACTCCTCGTCGGATAGTCCCGGGCGTTCGAAAAGCTGGCGGTACTCTTTCAGGAAGCGAAGGAGATCCGCCTTCGATCGCGACTCGGTCTCGGCTTTGATGCGACGCAGAAGCTCGAGGAGCAGCGGATCCGGCGCGGTGATCCCCCGCTCCTTGAGCTTCTCGATCACCGCGGCTTTGCCCGTGTGCTTACCCAGGATCATGTTCCGGCGCGCCCCCACGACGTGAGGCTGAAGGGGCTCGTAGGTGAGGGTGTGCGCGAGCACACCATGGGTGTGGATCCCGGCTTCGTGCGAGAAGGCGTTGTACCCGACGAGCGCCTTGTTCGCCGCCACGGGCACGCCCGACAGTTCCTCGACGAGACGGCTCAGCTCCGTGAGCCGCTCCGTCCGGATTCCCGTGCGGACGCCGTAAAGGGCCTCGAGCGCGACCACGACTTCCTCAAGCGAAGCGTTCCCCGCGCGCTCGCCGAGCCCGTTGACGCACACATGGGGGGCGCGAGCACCGCACTCGATCGCGCACAGCGTGTTCGCCGTCGCGAGCCCGAAATCGTTGTGGCAGTGGACCGAGAGCTCCCTCGGGTGGACCCTGCGCTGGAACTCTTCGAGATACCATCGGAACGTCAGGGGGGTCATGATC
>JASHQN010000003.1 GCA_030039135.1 Thermoplasmata archaeon
GTGTTTGCCGATCCCGATGCCAATCAGTTCGTGCTTCGGCACATCGACAAGGGACCCCCGCCCGCGTCCTCCAGCTCGACCTAGCGGGGCATAGCGGTCGTTGCCTCGGGTCTCGGCGATCCGGGACGAGCATCCGTGGCGGTGTCAACCGGGGGTGATCGGACCGTCTCCGGCAGAGCGGGATTGGACGCGCCCGACCGGATGCTGCGCAGGACATGGAAAGGTCCTTAGGACCGAACCAGTTGAAGATCCGTTCGCGTATGCCGTGGCAGTACTCGGACACGTACTACACCGAGTACACTCGGACCACCTGGAACGAGAGCGCCGCGGCGTATGTCGACTTGATGCGAAATCTCGAACCATTTCGCGTGGACGCCCTTTCCCGACTGAATCCCAAGGCAGGCGAGGACATCCTCGACATGGGCACCGGCCCCGGGGAACCGGCATTGACGATCGCGGGCTCGGTTCTGCCCGGCGGCCGGGTCACCGGGATCGATCTGTCCGAGAAAATGGTTGAAATCGCTCAAACGGTTGGCAAAGCTCGAGGCATCCAGAATGCAGATTTTCGCGTCATGGACTGCTCTAAGCTCGAGTTCCCTACCTCCTCGTTCGACGCGGCGATTTGTTGCTTCGGTTTCCAGATCTTTACTAACCCCGAGCAGGCAGCTAAAGAAGCGTACCGGGTGATCAAGCCGAACGGACGGATCTTCACCACGGTCTGGAGCACAGGAGACAAGGTACCGTGGCTCGACGTGATCATCGCTCCGCTGCTGGAGCATGCGGAACCCGATGAGAACGGCTACCTTCCGACACCCTACGAGACCGGGGGACCGGGTGAGATGGTGGCTTTCCTGGAAGCGGCGGGTTTCCGCAACGCCACCGAGCACCGCGTGACCCACGCCATGCGCTACGCTGACGCCGAGGCTTACCTGGGCTCCATTCTACGCGCGACCCCGATAGGTCATTCCTTGTCCGAAGAATCGGCCGAAGTCCAGGAAGAGGTCCTACGGAAGACTCGGCTCAACCTTCTGAAATGGTCCACCCCCGAGGGGCTGGTATTGCCCGCGGAGTGCGTGATCGCTGGCGGCGAGAGGCTCGAATAGGACGGCCCCAGTTTTTGAACCGGCGAACGCAGGGTCGGTTGCACCCCGGGTGAGATGAGCCGGTGCGGTGCGCTTGGCTCTGAGGTGGGCGAGATCAGGCCGGAGTCGAGGGGTGGGCCGATCTATGGACCGGGACGAGCATCAGGAGCTCAGATTGGCTACGATAGAATTCGATGCAAGGGCGGGTCGGATCGTATTCGCTGCTGTGACTCCGAATCATCTCCTCGAACTCGGCAGGGAGTCGTGCGAGATTTTTCTCCCAGTCGGGAACCCGTCTACGTGCATACCGACCTCCGGGGATCACACCCTCGGCCAATTGGAGGAGGGACGGATCGTCTGTCGCAACCCGGGCGACGCAGGCGTGGTACTCGGGTCCGGTATCCGTCATCCACATTGTGCCGTAGAATCTCCGGCCCCTCATCGTGCCTAGCTTCGATTCCAACTCCTCGAAGGCAGCCGCCGGCCCCGGGTTCGGCATCCGTGCCCGGACGCGAAACACGGGGACATCCTCGAATTCCACGAAACTGTCCACCATGAGGGAGGCTGATCGGCTCGGACTACTCAGGGAGCGCTTTACAGTTGGCGCAGGGCCCTAACAAGTGTCGCTTTCTGGCCGAGCGATGCCTGGTCCGTCGAACTAGGAGGTGCCGGACGAAGTACCTCGGATTGTCGGATGCACCCCTTTCGGGCCGCGATCCCTCGAATCTGAGGCGCGACCCACTTCGTCCCACCGTTCCGATGCTTCGGACTCCGGTGGAGGAAACTAATCGTAGACAACGGGGCGTCGAGCGCTCATATACGTGGAAGGCTGAGGCTGACCGACCCGAATCGAAGGAGGGTCGTCCGTGGCCGGTACGGTAGACCTGTTCACCCCGGTGCACAAGGGACTGCGCTCGATGATCTATGACCTATCGGGCCGTCTTCAGACGAACGACTTTGCCGATATCTCCGCGACCACCGCCCTCGTCACGGATCTGGAGAACGACTTCGCTCTTGCTCGATCCGCGGGCTGCCGCTTGTGCACCCTCGCCACTCACGCCCATGAGGAGGACACCATCATCTTCCCCTCCGCCTCGAAATTTGCCGACCGATTGGTCACCACCCTCATTGAGGAGCACCACGACCTCACCCAGCGGGAGTTAGCAATCGCGAAAACCGCGCACGAGCTCATCGAGCTTCCTTCGCCAGAACGCCGTGTCGAGGCGGGTGTTCGGCTCAACCAGATGGCGAATACCCTTTTCGCGGCCTACATTTCGCACATGAACAAAGAGGAGGCCGAGTTGGTCCCTTTGATGAGAGAGCGCCTCACCGACGCGGAGCAGGCGGCGATGCAGGGCACTATCATCAGCAGGTTCCCTCCGGACCGCCTCTTTGCCCTTCTCGGATGGATGCTTCCGTCGCTCAACGTGACGGAGCTGTCGGAGCTGATGGCCACGCAGAAGAAGGGAGCTCCTCATCCGCTCCTGAAGGCGGTATCGGATCTCTGTGCGGCGAAAGTCGACACCGCTCGGTGGAGCGAGGTCAAGCTCAGGGTTGGACTTTAATCCCCACACCCGGCGCTGAAGCGACACGCGTTACGTCGTCGGGTGCAACGCCGGTTACGCGTTTCGCATGGCGCGCGTTCCCCCGAGAGAAATCCCGAACGTAGTTGGGACTCTGACTCCCGACGGGGGACGGCTGCTGGAGCCTTCGGCCGGTGACTCGCGCTTCAGTGCGGGCTTTAGAGCCTCGACACCGTCGGATGCGCCATGTCCCCGTCCCGACGTGAGACCGATCTCGCGGAAGCTGTTCTCGAAAAAGTAGACCTTCCTCTCTCGATAGCGGAGTGGCATCCGGCCCCGCTCGTCGGCCAAGTAGTGTTGGTGACCACATGCAATGAGGATGGGACGACGAACATTGCTCCCAAATGCTGGGCAGCCATGGTCGCTTCCGACCCTCTGCATCTCGCGTTCAACTGCAACCGCGAGCATTGGACGGCACAGAATGTTCTCCGTAGCCGGGAGTTCGTCGTGAACGTTCCCGGAGTCGAACTCGCCGAGAAGGTCTGGAACGTCAGCCGCATACCCCACCCCCGCCCGGTGGAACGGGCGGGACTGACGCCCCTCGCTGCGAGCCGTGTGCGACCGCCACGTGTCGGGGAGTGCCGAGCCCACCTAGAGTGTTCTTTGGTTCAGCACATGGACTTCGGAGACGAGGTTTGGCTCCTGGGGCGAGTCGTTGCGGCTTCTGCCGACAAGGAAGTGGCGAAGGCAAGGGACCCGTTCGCGGTAATGCGTTCCTTTGTCTATCTCGAACCCGGGACGTATGCTGTCATCGGCGGGGCCATTCGAGTCCGGTCCCGGCGGCCCCGCTAAGGGGCCCTTTTCTCGCATCTGCGAGCCCAACTCTCAGTTGGGAGGTAGGACGGTCTGTTTGCGACAGGGATGCGCGGGGTAGTTCATTCACCCAGCGACTATGGAGACGACGATTTGGCACCTCGCGTGACTAGTGCACAGTCGGCCGAGCCAAGTCACGGAGGGTCAGCACCCCGGGTGCGTTCGCGTCTCGTAGTGCGTTCCCGCTAGTGGATCAGAGATGACAGAAAATGTACCGTTTCTGCTGGCTCGGCACATGCCATTGGTAGACGTCACGGTTGACAACAGGTACTCGGGGAAATTCATCGTCGATACCGGGATGGGGATCAACGTGGTGTCCGATGCCGTGCTGAAGGAGCTCGGCCATCCTCCGACGGGAAGGAATCACACGGGAAGGAGGATGACGGGCCAGGAAATCACGATCCCGCTCAGCCAAGTCAGCGAACTGGCCCTGGGCAGCGTTCGCCAACTGCAGCCGGTTGTCGGAAGCTTTGACGTTAGTCGGTTCCCTATCGGAGAGATGCCTCTCCACGGATTCCTCTCCCTCGCCTTCTTCGAGCATACCCCGGTCACGTTCGACTTCTCGGGCCAGCGGCTGTGCTTGGAAGATGAGCCGACGGCAGCCTCCCGGTCCGATTGGGGGGAGGCCATCGCCGTCGAGGTTGCCCGGCACGGCCCCCAAGTGGAGGTGTTTCTCGATCTCGAGCTACCCAGCGGCCGACGCATCAAAGTCGAAGTGGATACCGGCTCGGACCGGCTGATTCTCCACAGCAGGTTCATGGAGGAGCTGGGCATTCCTCCCGGTTCCGCCGGGGTTGAGGAGCAGCACGGAAGCGACGACTTCGGAAGGCCGTTCGTCCGTTACCTCGCACGTCTCCCCGGCGCAGTTCGCGTTGCGTCCGCGCCGTCGTCCGCCCAAGAATCTCCCGATGCAGTGTTCTTCGACATCATCTACGACGGTATCGTCGGGTTCGAATTCCTGCGGC
>JASHQN010000026.1 GCA_030039135.1 Thermoplasmata archaeon
CGACGACGCCGCGAAGGTGCGTCGACCGAAGCAGAAAGTGCGATGAGCCGGTTCCGCGCGAGGTTCCGACAAGATTCGACCGGGCGAGAAACTGGACACCCCCTTTCGATCAGCTCGGGTGCAACGCGGCGGCCTCCCACGCCATCGCCCCTTCCGTCGTCGCGCTCTTGTCGATGGTGGACGGATCGGGTCCCGCCCTCGGCTGCCGCCGAGGGAGGAAGACGGCGCCGGTGCGAAAACCCGACCGGCGCAGCACGCCCGGATCCCACCAAGCGCGGCTCTCGGGATTCGGGCCGGCCGCTGAGTCTCTCTCCGGGCCCCTCGGGCGACGGTCCGAGCGTCTATAGACCCTGCCCGATTACGCTCGAAAGGGGACGATGCTGGCATCGGAGGCAGCTCAGCGGGAGCGCGAGCGGGTTGTCAAGGCCCGCGAACGGCTGAAGTTCCAGGCCTATGCCGCGGTGCGAGATGTTGCGCTGCGAACCGAGCTCTTCCGATCCCATCCGCAGCTGCACGAGCCCGAGATCTCGGTCAACGTGTATCCACAGTTCGTCGATGTCTACGCTTCGCTCACCGAGGGCCAGCTCCGCTTGCTCCGGGTGGGCGGGGTCCGGCAAGATCTCGATCGTTTTGCGGCCGAGCTAAAGAACGGTATCGAGGGCGCCGTCGGGAGCCTTCGCCTCACGCTCACCGAGGATCCGGCCCAGCTCGGGGGTTCGCTACCGGTGAAGCTCCTCGGCGGGGCGATCGGCTACCGCGCGGTGCTCATCCGCAACGAGCCCGAGTGATCCCGTCCGACCGTTGCAGGGGTCTACTTTCCCTTGAAATGGCCAATGAAGATGGCGGCGGCAAGCGTTTCGCTCGGGTCGGCCCCCCCCCACGATGCCGAGCGGTTAGGCGTCCCAGACGGAGAGCATGGGCGCGCGAATCTTGACGGCCTCCGCGCCAGGGCCATCGTGGACCAAAAATTTGCGATGAGAGGGTTTGCCTCGGGCAACCGGGAGTCGGATCTCGCTAGGATCGATCGAGTCGGTACACGAACTCGTCGAGGTCCTCGCCCCGGGCCGAGGCGAACCTGCGACCTCTGCCGGACTTTCGGAAACCACACTTTTCCAGGACGCGGATCGATCCACGGTTGTCGTGCGCCACCCGGGCGTAGAGGGGGCGCTCGCGCACCTCCTCGAGCAGGGTGGAGAGCGCCCGAGTGGCGATCCCGCGTCCCCAGAACTCTCGGCCCAGCCAGTACGCGACCGAGGGGTCGCCCTCAAACTCGAATTTCATGACGACGCCGGCCCTATGACCATCGACGAGCACCGTTCTACAGACATCGGCCGGGCTCGCAAGCCGTTGGCGCCAGTGAGTGTAAAATGCTTCGGGGTCGCGCGACGCTTCGGGGGGGAACGCCGCCATGCGAGCCGCCTTGGGGTCCGATTCGAACTCGAAGAGGATGGGGAGGTCCGAGTCTTCCGTGCGGCGCAGGGTGACCGTCTCCATGCGCCCGTTCCTGCCGCTGGGGACCCTTAAGCTACCGCCCCGGGGAGAGCCGGCCGTGCCGCGCGCTCCGAACATCCTTTATCGACACGGGAGCGCCTCTTGCTCCACGAGTCATGAGCGATACGCGTCCGAACTTGGAAGCTCTGCGCAACAAGATCGCCGAAGTCGACCGGTCGATCGCGCAGGCTATCGGGGAACGACTCGAGCTCGCGCGAAGCATCGGGAAATGGAAGAGGGCCAGTCGCGAACCGACTCGGGACTTTGGGACCGAGGCGCAGGTGCTCGACCGCTGGCGGCGCGATCTCGCCGCTTCGGGAATCGCCCCGGACCGAGCGGAGACCCTCGCACGCTGGCTGATCGAGGAGTCGGTCCGGATCCAGGACGAGGATCGTTCCGTGGCTCCGCCTCCGGTCGCCGAGAGTGCCGACATCGCGATCGTCGGAGGCGCCGGAGCGATGGGGGCCTGGCTCGCCGAGTTCTTCGAGGACGCCGGGCACCATGTCGCCATCGTGGACCCGAGAGCCTCGAGCACCGGCCGACTGGCGATCCCCGAGGTGGAGGCCGCCGCCGCCCAGGTCGATGTTCTCGTCTTCGCCACCCCGATCCGGAGCACCGCGCCGCTCCTCAGGCGAGCGCTCGCGACCGACACGCGAGCGCTGATCTTCGACGTACTGAGCGTCAAGGCACCGGTCGAGACGATCCTATCCGCCGCGGCCTCGGCCGGCCGGAAGGTGACGAGCATCCACCCGATGTTCGGCCCATCGGCCCGGACGCTCTCGGGCCGGAACCTTCTCATCGTCTCCTGCGGGAGCGCCGACGCCGACCGGGAGGCGCGGTCGCTGTTCGAACGGTCCGCGCTCTCGATCGCCGAGGTTCCGCTCGACCGCCACGACCTCTTGATCGCTGAGTCGCTCGGGCTCGCCCACGCGGTGAACCTTCTCTTCCTCGCCGCCCTTTCGGCGGATCCCGCGTCGCCGCACGACCTTGCGCAAGCGGCGAGCACGACGTTCCACCGGCAGGCGGCGCTCGCCGCCGCGGTCGCGAGCGAAGGAGCGGAGCTGTACCTCGACATTCAGGCGCTCAACCCCCACTCGTGGGGGATGTACCAGGAACTGCGGGCCGCGCTCGATCGGCTGGCCGGGGTGGTGGACCGCCGCGATCTACCCGCGTTCGAGAAGCTGCTCCAGAGCGGGAAGGCGAAGCTCGAGCCCGGGATCGGGGGGATGCGGGCGTGAGGTGCTTGCTCCTCCGCCCGTGACTCCATCCCGCGCGATGCCGACCCACTCGCGGACAGGCTCGGCGGGCTCGAGCCCAAGTTTCTTGCCCTCCCCATAGGTCCCCTGCCGGGGTTCCTCATGCCCGTCGTCACTCGGAACGGAGTGGGGATCCACTACGAGCTCGACGGCGACGGGGCCCCGGTCGTGCTGCACACCGGGGGAGGGGGCGATCTCGAGATGTGGCGGCTTGCCGGTTACGTCGCGGGCCTGAGGGGAGACCATCGGCTGATCCTCATCGATCATCGCGGCCACGGCAAGAGCGCGAAGCCTCCCGCGCTCGCCGCCCACCGGGTCGAGGAGTATCGCGAGGACGTTCGCGCCGTACTCGACGCCGTGGGTGCGAGCCGAGCCGCGTTCCTCGGGTACTCCTACGGGGCGAGGATCGGCTACGCGGTCGCCGACAAGTATCCCGACCGGATCTCGGCGCTCATCGATCTCGACGGCATCGAGCTCGATCGATGCGAGCCCGGCGCGCGGGCGGCGACCCTTCGCCTCGTTGCCGACGTGCGCCGCAACGGCTTCGGAAAGATCCTTCGGCAGATGGCGCGGCTCGAGGACGTACCCCTCGAACACCCCGTGCTCAGGGACCTCGCCGCCACGGACTCGGAGATGTTCGCCCTCGCGCTAGAGGCCGAAACGGCGTGGAAGGGCCCCCTGACGATCCTGGCCCGAGTGAAAGTACCCCTCCTTATCCTCCTCAACGGCCAGCGGTCCTTCGAGGATTCTACCGAAAGGATCCTCGAAGTGGCGGGAGGTCGAGCCCGCACTCTACCCGGCCTCGGCCATCTGAGGACGTTCATCGAGTCGGATCGGACGCTGCCGCTCATCCGCAGATTCCTGGCGGCCCATCGCGGCTGAGCTCTCCTTGCCTTACGCTAGGACTTGACCGCGAATCCGGCGGGTCCGCGTCGCAGAGCGCCTCTCGCAAGCGCCCGCGGGGGTGGGGGCGTCCCGGCAACCCGCCACCCGAGCCTTTTTCGCGGGATTGACCTTCGCCATGTCATGGCCGAGGTCATCACCGGACTGCACTCCGTAACGATCCACATCCGGGACATCCACAAAGCCGAGGCGTTCTACCGCGACGTCCTCGGGCTCAAGGAGCTCCTGTTCGACGAAAAAGCGAGCCGCGCAGTGTTCGAGCTCCCGAACACCCGGACCCTGCTCACCATGCACGTCCAGGGCCCGAACGAGGGCGGGCGGGAACCGGGAACGGTCTCGGGCGTGGTCTTCAGCCATCCGGATCCCGCGGTCGCGTGCGCCGAGATCGAACGCCGAGGCGGCGCGGTGACACTCGCCCCGACGACCTTCGAGACCTCGCTCGGCAGGTTCGTCCGCGCGGTGATCGCCGACCCGGACGGCAACGAGTTCCTGATCTCGAACCGCACCGACTGACGGACAGCCGGGCCCCTGGCACGCCCCAGGACCCCAAGCGCAGCGGCGGGACGCCCGACGCCCGTCCACCTCAAGGTTTTTGGACTAGGGGCCCCGGACCCGGTCGGAAAGCGATGACCGACGACACCGATCGTACGCGATTTCGAGAACACCTTCGGGAGATGCGACAGGCTCTCGGTGGGATCGGCCGGGATGTGAAGATCGACGTGACGGACGCCCCGCGTCTCGCCCGGGAAGGAACGAAGAACGCCCTTGCCCGCGCCGCCGGCGTACGCCGCACGCCGATGCGCGAGTGGACTGACCCGGAATCCTCGGACACCAAGTAGCCCGCCAACCCGCGACCGCCCGTCTCCGGGGCATTCGACGGGGCGGAGGGCGGCTGTCAGCGCCCACCGTGCGTGGCTTCGGCTCCGCCGGACGAACGCGAGACCCTGAGATCTCCCGTAGGCCTCGGGTTTGGAACCCGACCTCCGGTTCGGGCCGTTACCCGCCCGGGTCGATGTGCACGACGTCGTGGCCGGAGTGATTCGCCGCTTCCTCAGTATCCGAGGCGGGGAACGTGGTGCCGCACGTGTTGCATTGCATCGTCCCGCCTTCTTCGGTTTCTTCGGAGTCCGACTGCGCCATGACAACGGGATTCCGAGCGGCTATAACAACGCTTTGCGAAGGATGGGTCCCCGACCTTCCGCACTCTGGTCTCGATGGGCCCGGGATTTTCCTTCACCGAGGAAGCCCAGGCGGAGGGAACCCGGGTTGGATGGAGATGCCCGGTAGGCCGACCCCGATGGTCATCGCCGCCGTCTCGGCGTCCACGTGTACCGATCCATCCGGACTCGACCCCTTCGGAACGTTACGCCTTCCATTTCGAGCCGCAGGCGCTGTTCGCGCCCTTCTTCCCCAGGTAGTCCGATCCGGCCCCCCGCGCTTACCACGCGATGCCAAGGGAGACCCTCCGCGGTCCGCAGCGCCCAGACGGTAAGTCGTGCCCCGCCCGGGAACCCCGCGGCCGCGGCGACCTGTCCGTAGGTGATCACCTTCCCTCGCGGCACTCGGGCAATCACCTCTCGTAGACGAGCCAGTTTGCGAGAGGTCCCTTTCGTCATCGATCGCTTCGGTCCGCTAGCG
>JASHQN010000027.1 GCA_030039135.1 Thermoplasmata archaeon
TCCCTGGAACATCACCTCGGTGGTCGGGAGCACCATCTGGGTGTCCGACATCAAGGTCGGCATCCAGGCAAGCTTCGCGGCGGCGAGATCCGCGCCGGTGATCACCGCGAGGACGCCGGGCACCTGGAGCGCTTTGTCCTTGCGCAGCGCGGTGATCTTCGCGTGCGCGTAGGGACTCCGCACGAGATCGAGGAAGAGCATTCCGGGCAGATTCACGTCGTCGACGTAGTTGCCCTTCCCACGAATGAACCGCACGTCCTCCTTCCGTGGGAGCGACTGGCCGATCCCGCCCGGAACCGGGGTAGCGTCCGCCATCGCTAGGCCCCTCCCTTCGGCGTTTCCTGCATCTTCTTCGCCGCGTACTGGACGGCCTTGACGATGTTCACGTACCCCGTGCAACGACAGAGATTGCCCGAGAGCCCGCGACGGATCTCGTCCTCCGTTGGGTTCGGGTTCTTGGAGAGGAGTCCGATGCTCGCGAGCATCATGCCGGGGGTGCAGTACCCGCACTGGAGCCCGTGCTCCTTCGTGAAGCCCTCCTGCACGGGATGGAGCTTTCCTCCGGTCTCGAGCCCCTCGACGGTGAGCACGTTGCGGCCGTCGACCATGACTGCGAGCAGGTTGCACGATTTCGCGGGTACGCCGTCAACGAGGACGGTGCACGCTCCGCAGTGCGCGGTGTCGCAGCCGATGTGGGTTCCGGTGAGGCGGAGCCGCTCGCGAAGGTAGGAAACGAGCAGCATCCTCGCGTCCACGGTCGATCGATGGCGGACGCCGTTGACCGTCACATGGATCGTGCGCGTGCTGTTCGAGCTGACCGTGCTCGCCGCCTCTTCGACGTCGATCGCCATCGCTACGAACCTCCCTTCGCGCGTTCGAGCGCACGACGCACCGTCCGCCGGGTCCACACTCGGACCATCTCCCGCTTGAACTCGACGGGACCGCGATTGTCCGCGATCGGCTGCGCCGCTTCGGCCGCGAGGTCCGCCGCCCGGTCGAGGTCGGCCGGGGTCCCGGTCTTCCCGACGAGGTACTCCGACGCTTTGGCCGCGTAGATCGCGGTCGGGCCGACGTTCGTGAGGCCGATCCCGGCGGTCGTGATCGTGCCGTTCGCGTCGAGGACGACGTGGGCCCCGACGGCGGCGATCGCGAAGTCGCCGACCTTGCGCTCCATCTTGGAGTAGGCGTTCCCGCTCCCCTTCCCCGCCTTCGGGATATGGACCTCGGTCAGGACCTCGTTCGGAGCGAGCACGTTCGTGAAGGAGTCCTGATAGAACGACCGAGCCGGGATCGTTCTCGATCCCTTCGGTCCCTGGGCCTGATACTCGGCGTTGAGCGCGAACATGCACGCCGGTAGGTCGTTGCCCGGGTCCCCGTGCGAGGCATTGCCGCCGACCGTCCCCCAGTTGCGAACGGTGGGATCCGCGATCTCCCCGGACGCGTCGTAGAGGATCGGGTAGCGGGTACGGATCACATCGGATGCGTGAAGGTCGTTGATGCGGGTGAGCGGGCCGATCCTCAGGAACGTCCCGTCCTCGCGGATGTAGGCAAGGTTCGGGATCCGATTGATGTCCACGAGCGCGGCCGGTTGGGCCAGCCTGAGCTTCATCATGCCGATCAGACTCTGGCCCCCGGCGAGCACTTTGGCCTCGCCCTGGTGCTGGTCGAGCAGTCCGATCGCTTCCTCAAGCGTGGCGGGCGCATAGTAGTCGAACGCCGGTGGATACATCGTTCGCAACTCCCGTGTGACGGGTACGCATGCCGAACCTATGCATGGTAATCAACCTTCCGCGGTCGGCACGCAGAACGTGCTCTCCCGGCGCCCGGGGACCACCGAAAGCGTAGATAGCCGTCGACCGGTGGGAAGCGCGGATGCAGGCCTCGCACTACGCCCGTCACCTCTCGGAGCTCGTCGCGCGGCGCGAGCCCTTCGCGGTCGCGACCGTCACTCGCACGGAGGGTTCCACGCTCGCGAAACCGGGATTCAAGATCCTCATCACCTCGCGTGGGGAGATCGCGGCCGGGACGCTCGGCGGGGGCTGCCCCGAGGGGCCCGTCGTTGAAGCGGCGCTCGAGGCGCTGCGCCTCGGCGAACCCCGGGTCCTGCGCGTCCACCTCGTGGACACGGAGACCTCGGTCGCCGGCACCGTCCGGGAGACCAATCCGAACGAGATCTGGGTCCAGACCAACTGCGGAGGAACGCTCGAGCTCTACCTGGAACCCATGCTGCCGACCCACCGGCTGATCCTGGTGGGCCAAGGCGGACGCGACGACGTCGAGGGCGCGCTCGTCCATCTCGGGATGCGCCTCGGCTACGAGGTGATCGTCGTCGACCCGAACCCGGTGCTCCCCGAAGCCGCCCACGAGGTGGTTCGCTCCGCCCAGGTGGACGCGAAAGCGCTCGGGCTCGGCCGACACGACTCGGTCGTGGTCCTGACCAAGGGCGAGCGCGACGCCGACGTCCTCCAAGCGCTGTCGAAGGAACCGCTCCAGTACGTCGGCATCCTCGCGAGCCGGCATCGGATCGCCGAGGACTTCGCCGAGCTGGCGCGACGGGGAGTGCCCGAGGAGTTCACGAAGGCGCTTCACGCGCCGATCGGCCTCGACATTGGCGCCAAGACCCCCGAGGAGCTCGCGGTGGCGATCCTCGCCGACGTGATCTCCACGCGGTACGGGAAGGGGAAGTCCCCGGCTGCGAGCTAGCCGGACCTCCGCTAGGAGGGAGGCTCGATCTGGATCAGCGGCGCCATCGCCGGGTCGCGGGGAACGTAATCTCGTATGTACGCCCCGTAGAACGGTACGCGCTCGGCCACGACCCGCCGGAAGGCCTCGCGGATCTCGTGATCGTCGAGTCCGCGAGTGGGAATGAGATCGTCGTTGCGATTGAGGCAGCCCTTGAGCTCGCCCTGATGCGTCACCCGGATCCGGTGGCAGTTCATGCAAAACTCGGGGTTGCGCACCGGGTCGACGACCTCGACCTCAGCGCCGCCGAACTGGTAGATGTGCCGGTGGTGCATCTCCCGGACGAGCACGCGGTCCGCCCGGCTCTCCAGCCAGTGCTTGACGCCGTCGATGTCGACCGACCAATCTTTCGGGCCGACGAGCTCCGGCATGAACTGGATGAGCTGGAGTTTGAGGCCATCGTTCCGGCTCACGAACCGGATCATCTCGGGAATGTGCGGGAGCGTGGGCCGGAAGACCACGAGGTTGAGCTTCACGGGCTTGAGCCCAACATGAAGGGCCTTCTCGATCCCTCGAAGGACCGGCGCCAGCGCCCCGCGGCGGATCTCGCGGAACGCCTCAGGATCGAGCGAATCCACCGACACGTTGACCCGCTTCAAACCCGCGTTCCGGAGCGCCTCGGCCCGGCTCGCGAGCAGGGAGCCGTTCGTCGTGAGCGACACGTCGTCCACGTGCCGCACCGTGCGGTCGACGATCTCCTCCATATCGGCACGGATCAGCGGCTCGCCACCGGTGAATTTGACCGACCGGATCTCGAACTCCCGCGCCACCCGCACGATCCGTTCGACTTCCGTGGGCGACATCTCCTCGGCATGCGGGCTT
>JASHQN010000028.1 GCA_030039135.1 Thermoplasmata archaeon
ATGGAACGTCGTGAGGACGAGCACCCCGACGTCTTCGGGCGCCCAGCGGCCCGGGGCGAACACGTCCGTCACGATCTCGAGGTCCGGAAGCACCGTGGAGATCCTCTTCTCGATCTCTTCGAGGGGGACGAACGGCGGCAGGACCGCGCGCACGCGTACGCCCGGTGAAGGCGGCCGGCTGGCAGACGGTGGGGGGAGACCGGACATCGCCCTACTCCGGCAACCCTTCGGCTTTCCACGCCGGATACCGGGTGAGCCGGCCCTCGCAGACGTTGCCGACGTACCGGCCCCGGAAGGAGAACTGCATGATCCGCTGACCCCGCTGAGCGAGCTTGGCCCAGCGGGAGGACGTTTCGGGGTTCTGCTCGATGCCTTCGATCGCGCGGTCGCCGTAGCGGACCGCTACCGTCCGCAGGCTCTGGTGGCGCGTGCGTGCGACGGGAAGTCGCTGGCCGTCGACCAGGACCTCACCGCGATCCTCGGCGAGCGCCTGTCGCCATACCTCGACGAGCGTCTCCCCGAGCGTCATCCGAGCTTCGGGCATCACGTCGCCACATTTAGGAGGTGGGAGCTAGCACTTCGCCCCGCCGAGCTTCGCTCCCCACGGAGCCCGCAGCGAGGGGGGCGAGCCGATCGGCCCCGGTCCGCGCGAATCCCTGGCCGGGGCCGGCCCGGGGCGCCGAGGGAGATCGACGCTTGGGCGGCCGCTACGAGCCACCCGCTCGGAGATTGGCGTCGAAGAACCGGAGGACCCTCGACCAGGCGTCCTCGGCGCTCTCCTTTTGGTAGTTCGACGGCCGGGTGTCGTTGAAGAAGGCGTGCTTCGCACCCGGGTAAACGTGGTACTCGAAGCTCTTCCCCGCCCGGCGCATCGCTTCGGCGAACTCGGGTACCGTGCCGGTGATCCCGGGGTCCTCCCCGCCATACAGGCCGAGGACCTTCGCCTCGATCTTCGGCACTTCGGCGAGCGGAGGGTTCTGGCCGTAGAAGATGACGGCCGCCCGCAGCCCCGGGTCGACGGTCGCGAGGCGAGCCACCATGCCTCCGCCGAAGCAGAAGCCCACGGCGCCGATCCGGTCCGGCGCGACCTCAGGCAGAGCGGCCACGTACCGCGTTACGACCCGGAGGTCGCGAGCGAAGCCCTCCTGGGTCGGGGGACTGCTGACCCGCCCGAACGCCTCGAGCACCGGGCGGCGCTCGGGCGGCTGCGATGCGGCGAACTCCGCGAGCTTCGCTGGGTTCCGGCGAAGGTCGGGGGGCGCTTGAGCGAACGCCTGCATGGCGAGCCCAATGTTCTGCGGGGTCAGGAGGCGCTGTAGCTCCCCGGTGAAGAGATTCGGGGCCGCAGCGACGTAGCCGAGCTTGGACAATCGCCGCGCCACGTCCCGGATGTGAGGGTCCGTGCCGAAGATCTCATGCACGACGACCACGGCCGGGGCCTTTCCTTTCTGATCGGTGGGGAGCGAGAGATAACAGTCGAGCTCGCGTCCCTGGCTCGGGATCTTGACTTCCCTGTCCTGCATAGTGCCCACCCGGTGGCCCCGGCCGAAGTCTTACCCGCGTTTAGTGTTCCCCACCCGCCGTACCCTTCCGCCGTACACTGCTTCGTCGGCGTAGAACCCGATCACCTGCCGCCCCGCCCGCGAGGGCTCTGACCCCCTCGGCCGCCAGCCGCGAAACGGTTCCCGGAACGCTAGAACGAGGAACAAGGGATGGACAAAACATGATATACGACATCCGGAACGCCTGGGACGATGTCCGCGACGAGAACCATCGCGTTGGTCGCGATCGCAGCCAGCCTACTGGCGGCTACGTTCGTTGCTTACGCCGGACTTGTGGCCGCGACTCCGTCCGCCTCGGACCCGTGGGACCATGCCTGGGGTCCGACCTACAACGTCACCTTCAACGAGACCGGCCTAGCCGCCGACACGAACTGGAGCGTCTCGGTCTTTGGCGGCTGGAGCTGGAACCTCGAGTTCCGCGGGTTCTGGGGTTGGGGGCATGGGTTCGGGCGGTTCCACGGTTCGAACACTACCTCGATCGTCCTCGCTCTCGCCAACGGGACGTACCGGTACCACGTGAACCCCGTTCCGGGGTACAACGTCACGAGCAACGCCAGCGGGACCCTCACGGTCTCGGGTGCGTCGCCGGCCGCGGTCAACGTCACGTTCGCTGCGATCCCGACCTATACCGTGACCTTCAGCGAGACCGGACTGCCGAGCGGCACCAACTGGTCGGTCGGGCTCTCTCGGGCCTGGGGCTGGGGAGATGGGTTCTGGGGAGGGCGTAACTTCGCGACCACCAACGGCACCAGCCTCAGCTTCGCGCTCCCGAACGGCAGCTACTTCTACCGCGCTGCCACGATCCCGGGTTACGGGGTCCAGGGCGGTTCGTGGGGAACGTTCAACGTCTCCGGCGCCGCGGTCACCATAGACCTCGTCTTCGCTCCGCTTGCCACCTTCAACGTGACGTTCAACGAAACGGGGCTACCCGCCGGCACCAACTGGACCGTTTCCGTCTTCTCCTGGCAGGGCTGGGGCTTCCATCCCTACGCTGCGCTTTCGGAGACCACCAACGGGACCAACCTGACCTTCGCGCTGACGAACGGGACCTACGGGTTCTTCGTGAGTCATGTGCCCGGGTACCTGGCGACGAACAACTCCACCGGGTTCTTCGTCGTGGACGGTGCGTCACCCGCGGAGATCCAGGTCACGTTCGCGGCCTGCTCGCACTGGATGCAGCCCGTTGCGGTCGCCTCGGCGGCGCCCGCTGAGGCCTAGCGACTTCGCGTCTTCAGAAAGCTAGAATACGGCTGCCGGCCGGTCCGCCAAAGGCTTGACCCCGGGCTCCCCGGCATGCCGACGTGGTCGCGGCGCGGCCCCCGGCGCTGCGATCGAACCGCCAACGACCCGTGGGCCACCCCGGCTCGAGTGTGGAGTCATCCCAGGCCGAGCGGCGCGTGGAAGAACGCCAGGGCGAACGGGAC
>JASHQN010000029.1 GCA_030039135.1 Thermoplasmata archaeon
TCAGGTAGCCTTCCTTCTGCATGGCCCCGATCATGGTCATGAGGCGCGCCCCTACCTCGCCCTGGGGAGGGATGCCCAGCACGAACGCGCCGATCTCGCAGTCCTCGTGCTTCGGTAGCCCAGCGTAGAACGCCGATCGAGTGCCATACGCGAAGTACGTGCAGACGGAAGGGACTCCCCCCGGGTGCTCGGTCACGCCCCGGGGCGGCTCGTCCAAGTAGGTGATCTGCACCGGCGGCATCTCCAACTCCAGCTGGCGGGTCAGCTGCGACGCGATCGAACGAAGGTCGTCCCCCATAGTCGCCTCGAGCGGGCCACCCTCCGGGTCTACACAAACCTATCTACTGTGGTCCCACTTCAAACAGGCTCCGCAGCGTTCGAGCGCCCTCCCCCGGGCCCAGCGGGGACGGCAGTCGTGCTGGCCGGTCGAGCTCCACCTCGGTAAGGCCCCTGCGGGCCGATTCGAGGGCTGCGAACACCGGCGGATCTGGCCACCGGGCAGCCAGCGCCGAGAGCGCTTGGACCAGGGCGTCGAAGCGGCGAGAGTGCGCATCGGAGACGAGTCGTACCGCTCCGTCCCCCTCGACGAGGACCGTGCGGTGCGAGGGAGGGTGAGGGCGGGCTTGCCCCAGAAGCTCGATCAAGCGGGGGGCCGACGCCCGGTCCGCCAGGCGACCCAATGCCCAGATGGCCGCCAGGCTCACCTCAGGGTCCGGATCCTCGAGCGCCCCCCGGATCTCGGGCGACCGATCGGCGAGGCCGAGCATTCCGAGCCCGTAGACCGCCGCGCGACGCACCCAGGCGCTGGGATCCCGCAGAAGCGGGACCAGCGCTCCCGCATCGTCGTGCCGGCCGACGTTCCCCAGCGCGAGCGCAGCCGCTCCCCGTACCGCCCAGGAGGGGTCGGCCAGCTTCGAGCGCGCGACCTCCCGGGTCTGCGGGGCCCGCATCTCGGCGAGACCGTGGAGGGCGCAGACCCGCACCCACCGGACCTCGTCGTCCGCCGATCGGGCGAGCGCGGCCCCGCTTTCCGGGGTCCCGATGCGACCGAGCGCGACCATGATCGCCGGCTTCTCCCAGTGGTCGGCGCGCGCCAGGAGCTCGAGCAGCTCGGGAACGCTCGATTGGTCGCGGCGGAGCCCCGCGACGAGGGTCGCCGCGATCCGGACTCGTCGGACGGGGTCGCGTAGGAAGCGGCGCACCTTCTCGGGCGCCCCGGGGTCGTGCGCCCGCTCCAGCGCGATGATCGCCTCCCGTCGAACGCGGTCAGATTCGTCGTCGAGGGCTCGCACCAACCACGGAATGGCCCGGGGGTCGCCGATCCGTCCGAGCGCGAGGGCCGAGGCGTTCCGAACGAGCGCGCTCGGGTCCCGGCCGAGCGTCTCGGCGAGAATCCCCGTCGAACGAGGGTCGTGGATCCGCGAGAGGGCGTAGGCCGCCTGGGCTCGCGCCCGCCAGTCCGGGTCGACGAGCGTCGCCTCAAGCGCGGGACGGCTCGCCGAATGACTGATGGCGCCGAGGGCCGAGGCGGCGCCGACCCTCAGGCCGACGTCCGGACTGCGGAGCGCCTGCTCCAGGTGGGGTCTCGCCCGGGGATCCTTGAGCGCTCCCAGCCGCAGCGCCGCCTGACGAGCGCTCACCGTGTCGGGCCCCGAGAGGACCTCGAGGAGGCGGTCGAGATCTCCCGTGGCCGTCGCGCGGGCCGGGCGCGTCCTCCGACGGGGTACGGGTCGCCGCGGGGCTGCACGGCGCGGTCTCGACCGAGGGCGTGGCGTGCGGGCACGGGACACTGCGTCGAGGAGTCGCCAGGGGCGTAAGAGAATGCTCCCGCGCCGGGAGGTCGGTGGGTGACAAGCCGGGACGAACGCCGGCCGCTCGGATCAGAGCCACTACTTCGGCGGGAAACCTCGCGAGGGGGGCACGCTCTGTCTCGAGTCCAAAAGGGCGGCCGCAACTCCGGCGCAGTCTCTAAATGAGGGTCGCTACTGGCCCCTGCCGGGTGGACAGGCGTGGTCGAGGTCGTGATCGAGCTAGAGAAGTGCACGGGCTGCGCCCATTGTCGTGACGTCTGTCCGGTGAACGTCTTCGAGCTCCGCCCCCGTGACCAGTTCCCGAACGTCGTGGACGACCCGACCGTCGGGGCCAAGTTTCAGTTCCGGGGCGAGAAATCGGTGGTGATTCACGGCCCGGACTGCATCGTCTGCGAAGCGTGCTTGTTCGAGTGCGAAGGCGAGTGCATCACGATCAAAGACGACGAAGGCAAGGTCCATCTTTCCACGTACAAGTGAGATCCCGGTAGGGTCGGCCCCCCGGATCGCTCGGCGCTAAGGCCGCTCGTCGTCCGACTTCCCTAAGGGCTACTCGCTGGCGCCGTCGGGTTCGCGCAGGGTGTCCGCGGGAAGAGAGCCCATGGGGCGCGAGTCGGTGACGAGCATGGGCGACCGCACGTCCCGCGAAACGACGGCGTCGAGGGCGCGATCGGGACAATCGCGGGAGCTCGACTTCCGACCCAGGAAGAGGTCCAGGGTATGCTTCTCGCGTCGGCCGAGAACTCCTAGGCGAGCTTCAGGCGACGCAAGAGCAGCGGGAAGCGTGGGTCGGAGCGAAGCGAGTCAAACCTCGGCTCCACTTTGATCCATGCGAGCCAGGCCGACCGCTCACGGTTCGCTCGTTCCAGCCACTCGAACGCCCGATCCCGATCACCCAGCCCGACGTGGACGAGCGCGATCCAGTACGACGGAACGTACTGGCTCCGCGCCCGGCGCATGAGAGTCGCGAGAAGCCTCCGCGCCTCGCGAGCGCGGCCCGCCGAGGCGTACGCGTGTCCGAGCACGGCAAGGCTCATCGTGCTCTCCTTCGAGAGCCTCACCGCGGTCTGAACTTCGGCGATCGCCTCGTCGTACATCGCCTTCTCGAGGTAGGGCCGTCCGAACCAGAGATGGGCCTGGGCGAAGTTCGGGTCGAGCCCGAGCGCCTTGCGATACTGGACGATCGCCCGATCGTACTGACGGGAGAGATAGAGCACGTGACCGAGGGCGGTGTTGATGGACAGCGACAGGGGATCAAGTTCGAGCGCCCGTTCGATCTCGGCCAGCGCTTCGTCGAGCCGGCCCATCGCCTTCAGGAGGTCGGAATAGAACTGGTGGGCGGGTGCGTAGTTCTCGTTCAGCGCGATGGACTGGCGAAACTCGCGCTCGGCCTCCACCCACGCCCGATCGTAGAGGAATCGGACGAAGCCGAGGGAGGCATGGGCCTCTGCGAGCGTCGGATCGAGCGCGATCGCGCGCAGGGCCGCCGTCCGGGCCCGGGGGAACGCGTCGCGGGGCCGGACGAACTCGAGCCATGCGAGAGTACTGTAGGTGTCCGACGTGCCGGCGAGCGCACGGGAGAAACGCGAGTCCGCCTTCAGGGCGAGCGCGAAGTTCTCGAGCGCCTGCCGAAGGGCGACCTCGGTCCGCTGGTTAAGGAAGTACCGCCCCTTGAGGTAGGCCGAATGCGCCGCGGTGTTCTCGGTGATCGGACGTTGAAGAGACCTGTGCTCGGGGCCGAGAATCTTAACCTCGAGAGCACTGGCGATGCGCTCGGAGACCTCCGACGGGAGGGCGAACAGATCGCGGCCCTCCCGATCGAAGGCCTGCGACCAAAGCGTTTCGGCGCTCGATGCGTCCAAGAGCCGGGCGGTGACGCGGACCTGGCTCCCGGACTTTCGGATCCCTCCTTCGACGACCGCCGTCGCGTCGAGTTCCCTCGCGATCGTCGCGGGGGAGGAATCCGAACGCTTGTATCTCATCACGGACGCGCGGCCCACCACACGAAGGCCGGCAATCTTCGATAGCGCCTGGATGAGCTCCTCGGTGATTCCGTCGGCAAAGTACTCGTCCTCGGCCCGACCGCTGATGTTCGCGAGCGGTAGCACCGCCACCCTCGGTCGATCTCGCCGCGGGACGGGAGGTGCGGGGTGGGCGGAGGGGAGGTCGATCTTGTACACTGGGATCGGGACGGCGATGTTCTTAAGCTCGGGAATCCCGGCGGATACGAAGCGGACCGAGATCTTGTTGCGCACCTGGTCGTAGACCTGCTGGGACACGCTGACCCCGCCCGGGTCGGCCAAGGGCTCGATCCGAGCGGCGATGTTCACCGCGTCGCCGAACACATCCTTGCCCCGGTGGACAACGTCGCCGAGATGGATCCCGATCCTCAGCTCGATGGGCCCCCCGTCCGAGCTTGACTTCCGTCGATCCATCGCCTCCTGGATGGAGATCGCGCACCGCACTGCGTCGAGAGCGCTCCCAAATTCCACGAGAAAGCCGTCGCCGAGCGACTTGACCGGACGCCCCCCGAACGAGGTGAAGATCGGGCGGAGAACTCGCTCCTGTTCCTGGACTGCCTCGAGCGCTCGACCCTCGTCGCGCTGGGCGAGCGCGGAGTATCCGACCATGTCGGTGAGCATCATCGCGGCCAATCGCCGACCGCCCACCGACACGCCACCGAATCGGAACTCCGGGTGTTAAGTGCTGCGCAGGAGGCGGACCCCTAGCGGACGGCGCGAGGGCCCTTGGCCGCCCGAACCGGGCGGCTCTCGGGGCCTCTCACCACCGTTTCGCGACCCGTCCGCGCAGTCCTTAATTTCGCGCGAGAGAGTTCGTAGGCGATGCCTGAATCGCGTCGCCGTCTCGCCGCCATCATGTTCACGGACCTGGTGGGCTACTCCGCCCTGGCCCAGAAGGACGAGGCGACCGCCCTCGAGGTCCTTGAGCGCCACAACCGGCTCCTGCGGCCGATCTTCTCGAAGCACGGGGGGCGCGAGGTGAAGACCGTCGGCGACGCTTTCCTCGTCGAGTTCGACAGCGCGCTCGATGCCACCCGTTGCGCCCTCGAGATCCAGCAGTCGCTCCACGATTACAACGCGTCCGCCCCCGAGGGCTGGGAGATACGTGTCCGTATCGGCATCCACGTGGGCGACGTCGTTCAGACCGACCACGACGTACTGGGAGATGCGGTCAACATCGCGTCCCGAATCCAGCCCCTGGCCGAGCCCGGCGGCATCTGCCTGACGCAGCAGGTGTACGACCAGGTCCAGAACAAGGTCCCAACCCCGCTCGTGAGGATGCCCCCGGTGGCCCTCAAGAACATCCGTGTCCCGCTAACCGTCTATAAGGTCGTGCAGACCTGGCAGGGGGCTCCGACCGCCCGGGCCGGGGCCCGGCCGGGGACCGCCCGCCAGATCGCGGTCCTGCCGCTCGCCAACATCAGCCCCGATCCGAATGACGGCTACTTCGCGGACGGGCTCACCGAGGAACTGATCTCGGAGCTGTCGCACGTCCCCGGCCTTGACGTCATCGCACGGACGTCGGTCCTTCGCTACAAGTCCGCGGCCGCCTCGGTCTCCCAGATTGGCGCCGATCTCGGCGTGGACACGGTCCTCGAGGGGAGCGTCCGGAAGGCCGGGAAGCGCATTCGTATCTCGCTGCAGTTGATCGACGTCGCGACCCAGCGGCACATCTGGGCGAACAGCTACAATCGGGAGATCGACGATGTGTTCGCCGTGCAGGCCGATATCGCCGCCCGGACCGCGGAGGCGCTCCAGCTCGAGCTCGGGAAATCGGAGCAGGGAGCCCTGGACCGCCGGCCCACGCCGAACCCCGCGGCCTACGATCTCTACCTCCGAGGGCTCGTGATGGCGAACGACGTGACAGAGAAAGGGCCCGAGGACGCCGCGAGGTACTTCGACCAGGCCACGAAGCTGGACCCGTCCTTCGCCGACGCGTTCGCCGCTTGGGCCAACGTCCTCGTGGCCGCCGCCGGCGACAGCGTGCCGATGCGAGACGTCATGCCGCAGGCCCGAGAGCTGGCCGCACGGGCCCTCGCGCTCGACCCGGATTCCTCCGACGCGCACTCGGCCCTCGCGAACATCGCCTTCCAGATGGACAACGACTGGGCGCGCGCGGACGCCGAGTTCCGCAAGGCGATCGCGCTCAACCCGAGCAACGTCACGGCCTACCGTTTCTACGGACTGCTCCTCCTCGCCCTCAGGCGTTTCGAACCGGCGAAGGAGGTCATTCGAACGCTGATCCGGCTCGATCCTGGAGGCCACCATCGCAACATCCTCGCGTGGGCCGAACGCGATTCCGGCAATGTGGACGCGGCGTACGCGATCCTACAGGAGGAGTGGGCGGCCTCCCCCGATTCTGCCGATACCCAGATCTACAAGGGGATATTCCTGTTCTCCATCGGGCGCCGCGACGAGGCCGCGAAGGAGGCCGCGAAGCCCCTGAAGGACCCGACGCGAACCGACCGGTTCGATTACGCGCTGCTCAACGCGCTCGTCGGGAACCCTCAGCCGGCTCGCGAAGTTATCGCCGAGGCGGAGCGCGGGGAATCGCCGATCTACGTGTCGGCGACGGATCTCGCGATGCTCTACGGCGCGATCGGCGAGAAGGCCAGGGCGCTCGACCTTCTCGAACAGGACTATCGGGACGGCAATCGCGTACTGTGGCTGTGGTACCGCGGCGACTTCTTCGACTCGATCCGAGACGACCCTCGCTTCGTCGCCCTCCTCCATCGGTACGGGCTTTCCGTGGAGGAGGTCCCGAAAGGGGTTCCGCGGACGGGGTGAGGCGCGGCCCGCTCCGCGGGTTCCCGCGGTGCCTCGGGACCCGTTACGGGCACGTCGCGCGGCCGCGATGGCGCTCTAGCGCCGGCCGAGATCTCGGAGCCGTGCGAAGAGCCACGTTTCGGGACCTACCTCGAGCGCTAGGGAATCACTTGACGGCGTATGCCTTCACCGTGACCTCGCCGGTGACGGGGTTGAAGGTCCCTTCCGCGCGGGCTTTCGTCGTATTCAGCCACGCCAGCGGTTTCGAGCTGGTCCGGAACCCGCCCGCTGCCTCGATTCGGATCGTTGTCGGACCGGTCTGCGTCGTCTTGCCCTTGGCGGCCACCATGATGAGATCGCCCTGAGCGGTCTGGTCAAGCGCGCGCACTTCGAACTCCCCCGT
>JASHQN010000030.1 GCA_030039135.1 Thermoplasmata archaeon
ACCGGCACGACCGGGGCGTTGGCGATCGGCGACGTCTTGAGGAACTCGACGATCTCGCGGTAGTTCTCCCCGGCGGCGTCCTCGGGCACGAGGTCGATCTTGTTCTGGACGACGACGACCTTGCGGACGCCGATGATGTCGAGCGCGTAGAGGTGCTCCCGGGTCTGCGGCTGGGGCACCTTCTCGTTCGCCGCGACCAGGAGGAGCGCCCCGTCCATGATCGCCGCCCCGCTGAGCATGGTCTCCATCAGGGTCTCGTGGCCGGGCGCGTCCACGAAGGAGACGGCCCGCAGGAACTTCGCCTCCCCGCCGCCGTCGGGACAGACCGGGTCGGTGGTGAAGCACGAAGGCTCCGGAAGGTTCGGGCAGCGGTAGAACGCCGCGTCGGCGTACCCGAGCTTGATCGAGATTCCTCGCTTCAGCTCCTCGGAATGCCGGTCGGTCCACTCGCCGGTGAGCGCCTGGGTGAGGGTGGTCTTGCCGTGGTCCACGTGGCCGACCAGGCCGATGTTCGCCTCGGGCTGCCGGGGGACCTTCATGAGGCGCCGAGAAGCTCCGCGAGCGGTTTCCCGCCCTTCTGCTCGACGATCAGGTTGATCTGGACCGTGTCCTCACTGACCGTGTTGCCGCGGAACGTTCGGCGTTTGCGCATGCCGCGTCGAGGCGCGTGGAATCCGAAGCCGTCCCCCACGTAGAGGCGGGTCTGGCGGGCCCCCGGCACGTCGGGACGCAGGGGGAAGCCGCTCTTGTCGGTACCGCCGGTGATGCGGAACGTGTAGCCGTTGGCGCCGATGAGCTCGCCGCCGATCGACTCGCCGATCCTCTTGCCGAGGAAGCCGGCGGCCTGGGGGTCGCCGACCGTCCGGGCGATCGACGCTCCTCGGTCGGAGATCACGAGCTTGTACTCGACCATGTGCTGTCGGAGGTGCGGGCGCGCAGCGGCAGTCGATTTAAATCATTTTGCGGGCGAGCGCCCCGACTCCGAACGCCGGCACGGCGAGGCTTCCGCCCTCCGAGGTCGTCAGGCCGCAGTCGGCGGTCCCGTTCGCATGCGCCGTGACGACGCCCGAGAGGCCGCCCACCGTCGCGTTGAACACCTCCCCCTGGCTGGTCGGTGGGGCGCCGATGGCGCACGAGCTGTATTCGAGGTACCAGTCGGGGGTCGAGGTCAGTCCATCCACGGAGATCCCTCCGACCGCCAGCCAGAGCTCCGTGGCGTTCGGGTGCTCGGCGAGGAACGCCGACCCTCCGACGGCGCTCGCGGCTTTGATCACCGAAGGAGAGTCGACCACCCCGGAGGGAAACGACGCGAGGAAGGCCGCGAATCCCGCGCAGCGGGCTCCCCCGAGTTTCACGAGGGGCGCGGCCACGCCCTGCGCCACGGTCTCCACCAGCAGACCGTTGGAGGCGTTCTTGAGCGAGACCGACCAGTAGGCCGACGTCCCGATCGCCGCGGATGGAGCGGTCGCCGGCAACGCGATGTTCTCGGGCTCCCCGTTCGGCCAGAGGAAGGTGCAGTTGGCCACCCCGAGCGCGGCCGAGAGGTTGGTCGCGGGTTCGAGGGCGGCGACCGGGGTGACGATCGCCGCCCCCAGCACGGGATACCACGGACCGCCCGCAACGGACGCGGAGCTCGATTGGGCCGCGGACTCGGCCTGGGAGAATGTGAGATCGGTCGGGGCCGGGGGGGTGGACGAACCGAGGTGAAGCATGCCGGTCGCGAAGAGGGTGCCCACGATCACGATCGCTACGACCGCTACGGCCAACACGGGCACGACCCAGCGTCGACGGGGCCGGGCCGGCCCCATCGGCGCGGGCGAGTCGCCCGGGACGGGAAGAGGCGAACTACCCGGAGTCGTCGTGGACATCGTCGCGAAAAACAAGCGGTCGATGGTAGAAAAGGACCGCTCCGCCGACCGTGGTTCCCGCGCGGCCATCGGCTTATGAGGCCCGGCCTCGGTCTCACGGTCAGAGCGGGAGGGCGGAGCGGCTGAGCGGATTGGCGGGGACCGTGGTCGTCGTGGAGGTCGGCCTCCTGCTCGTCGGCTTCGGCTACGCCGCGTGGGCGGACTTTCGAGAGCGGGAGGTCACCGATCGGCTCTGGCAGGTGCTGGGCGTACTAGGCGTCGCCCTGGGTGCGGTCGTGCTGGCGCCGGGCGGCGGTCTCGCGCTCGGTCTTTGGTTCCTCGTCGGGGCCCTTGGCCTCGAGCACATGTTCCCCTGGGACGATCTCCTCCACGACGAGAGCGGGCGGACCGCGGACCTTGCCGAAGGGGTCGTCTACGCGATCGTGGTCCTTACCGTAGCGATCGCCGCGTTCGAGTACGGAGTCGGGCCCGCCCAAGTCCCGGTCCCCGTCCTCGCCCTCCTGGCGACGATCCTCTTCGCGCGGGGGCTGTTCGAAGCCGGGGTGCTCTACGGGGGGGCGGACGCGAAGGCGTTGATGATCGCGGGCACGCTGGTCCCGATCTACACGATGATCGTGGTGCCGCTCCCCGGCTCCCTCACGGGCGTGCTCAACGTGCTTCCGTTCGCGTTCAACGTGCTGCTGGACGCCGCGCTGCTCTCGCTCGCGATCCCGATCGCCATTGGCCTGCGGAACCTCGCGCGGGGGGAGTTCCGTTTCCCCGCCGGCTTCACCGGCTACACGATGCCCGTCCGAGAGCTTCCGGACCATTACGTCTGGCTCGAGAACCCGATGCGCTCGGGGAACCGGGCCTCGGCGCAGGTCGAAACGTCGGACGAGGACCGAAAGGAACGCGCGCGGATCGCCCGCGAGCTCTCCGAGCGCGGTGTCGAGCGCGTCTGGGTGACCCCGCAGATCCCGTTCCTGGTACTGATTGCCGCGGGCACGGTGACGGCCCTCCTCGCCGGCAACCTCATCCTCGACCTGCTCGCGGTGCTCTGACGGCCCCCCGCTCGGACGCGCGGCCAAAGCTTTTTTCCGCTGCCCCCGTCGCTCCCTACGAGTTCGATCAATGGCTCGAACGCCGAAGGAGGCCCCCATCCGGGTCTTGATCGCGAAGCCCGGCCTCGACGGCCACGATCGAGGGGCCAAGGTCGTCGCCCGCGCCCTCCGCGACGCCGGCATGGAAGTCATCTACGCCGGGCTCCGTCAGACGCCCGAGGAGATCGTCCGGGCGGCCCTCGAGGAAGACGTCGACATCATCGGTCTGTCGATCCTCTCCGGCGCTCACATGGCGCTGTTTCCGAAGGTGCTCGCGCTGCTGAAGAAATCGAACGCCGCCGAGATCCCCGTCTTCGCCGGCGGGATCATCCCGGATGAAGACGCCCGTCGGCTCAAGAGGGCCGGTATCCGAGCGATCTTCGGGCCGGGGAGCTCGCTCGAGGAGATCGTCACGACCGCCCGGAAGCTCGCGCGCGGTCCGGCATGAGGCAGGGGGCCGAGCTCCCCGCGGCCGCTCGCGCGATCCTGGACGGCGATCGCCGGGCGCTCGCGAAGGTGATCTCCCAGGTCGAGAACCGCGATCCGGCCGCGGAGCCGATCTCCCGGGCGCTCTTTCCGCGGACCGGCCGGGCTCCGGTCGTGGGGTTCGCCGGCCCCCTCGGCGTCGGCAAGTCGAGCCTGATCAACCTCCTCGTCGGACGATTGCGAGCGCTCGACCGAACCGTAGGGGTCGTGGCCGTGGACCCGTCGAGCCCGTTCTCCGGTGGATCGGTGCTCGGAGACCGAATCCGCTTCGAGCGGAGCGCGAGCGATACGGGAGTGTTCTTCCGCTCGATGGCGAGCCGCGGGGAGCCGGGCGGGGTCGCTGCGGCGACGCGGGAGGTCGCTCGGCTGATGGATGCCGCGGGCTTTGACGTCGTGCTCGTGGAGACCGTCGGAAGCGGCCAGGTCGACCTCGCGATCCGTGACGTCGCCAGCACGAGCGTGGTCGTGCTCGTCCCCCATCTGGGCGATGAAGTCCAGACCCTCAAGGCCGGTCTGTTCGAGATCGCCGACGTCTTTTGCGTGAACAAGTCCGATCTCCCCGGTGCCGACCTCGCCCAGCGGGACCTGCGCGAACTTGTGAGCCTCGGGGTGAGCCGAACGGGATGGGCCCCGACGGTGGTCACCACCTCGACGCAACCCCCGCGTGGGATCGAAGAACTGTGGCAGGCGATCGAAGCCCACGAGCGGTTCCTCGACGCCTCGGGCCAGCGCAGGGCCGAGGAACGGCGGCGACTCGCCGTCGAGCTCGTGGAGCGGGCCCAGGAGCTGGTCGGCCATGACCTTACGGAGCGGCTGGACCGTGACCCCGCGATGCAGACGCTGCTCGACCGGGTCGCCGCGCGCGCCGTCGACCCCCAGACGGCGGCCTCTCGTCTCCGCCGTCGGTCGTCCGCGCGTCGGTAGTGGGGCGATGGTCGCGACGCTCCTCGTCCTCGCCGCGATCCTGCTGGTGATCGCAGCGGCCGTGGGGTACTTTGTGTTCGCGTCGTTTGTCTTCGGCGCCGGCTACCAGCCGACGCCGCGCCGCGCGGTCGAGCGGATGCTACGACTCGCCGAGGTGTCGGAGCGCGACACGCTCTACGACCTCGGGGCCGGCACCGGGGCGATCGTCTTTCGGGCGGCGCGGATCTACCGGGCGCGGGTCGTGGCGGTGGAGGTCGAACCGATCCGCGTCCTCATCCTGCGCGTTCGCCGAGCGCTCGGACCGTTCTCGGACCGGATCACGATCCGGTGGGGGAACCTGTTCCGCCTCGACTTCCGGGAGGCGAGCGTGGTCACGACGTTCCTCTGGCCGGATGCGATGGCCCGCTTGCGACCGAAGTTCGAGCGCGAACTCGAGAATGGGGCGCGGCTCGTCAGCCACCACCACGAGGTCCCGGGTTGGGTGCCCGAGGTGTACGACCCCGAAACGCACGTCTATCTGTACCGATGGCCCTCGGCGCGCCGGGCGCCCCGATCCTCGCCGACGATCACGGATGGTGCGTAAACCAGAGGACGGCCCCGACCGCCAGGACCGCGAGGATCACGAGGAATCCGGCGAGCCAGCCGGCGGTGTCGTTCCGGTCCGTCCCGGACGCGGTCGAGGTCGCGGGCATCGTCGGGCCGACCTTCTCGCGGTTTATCCGTCCCCGGCACGCACCGGTCGGCCGGCGAGCCGCGCGGTCACGGAATCGGCCCGCCGATCATCCCGTTGATACCGAGGTAGATGACCGCCGCGCCGATCGCGATCGCGACGGCGAACGTCACGACGATGAACAGCGTCGGCACCTTCGGGACGGGCTCGGCCATCAACGCGCCGACGTCCTCGGGGTTCAAGTTCTCTAGGTTGGTGCCCGTGGAGGTAGTCGAGGCGAGGACCGTTCAGGTGGGTTTGGGCGCCCGGGCGTGACCCCCCTTCGCGGCCTTCGGGGACGGGGACGCCGGCGCGGTCGTCTCGGATGCGGGCGGTGGTTTGACGTTCTCCGCCTTCGCGGCCCCCATCGCGCTCGCCGGCGCGGGAGCCTCCTGCGTCTTGGTCTCCTCGGGCTTCGGCGCCTTTTCCGGTGCCGGCGTCGCGTACTCCTCGACGATCCGGATCGTGCTCGGATGCAGGGTGGTGCGCAGTCGGTCGATCACCCTCGGCTTCGCGGCCATCCAGGCGATGTCGAACTTCGACCGGTCGGGGATCCTCAGCGTGATGGTCTTTCCGTCGGTCTCGATGTGAAACTCGCTGCCGCGGCCGTACTGAAGGTCGACGATCCCGCGGACTTGCTCCGCAGGCTTGGTGATCCGGTCGACGACCCGGAACGTGCCCTTCACCTTCCGGCCCGCGAACGGTGGGTTGAAGTCCACCCGCACTCGGGCCGCGGTCATCGACACCACGCGCCCGCGCCGCCCTTCGATCGTGAGCACGGTTCCGACGTCGAGGTGAGCGTTCTCTCGTCGCATCTCGGGCAGGCGGGAGATCTCGTGCATCGAGAACAGTTCGATGAGGTCCGGATCTCGCTCTCCGAAGGCTTCGGCCGGGGCAAACTCCCGGACGACCTCCTCGCCTACCGGGATCCCGGTCAGCGCGGCCTCGATGCCGCTCGGGAAGTACTCGCCCCCGATCAGGTGAGGTTGGGGGCCCCAGGTTCGGCCCTCGCTGGCGGGAACCTGCGCCTTCTGGGCGACGTCCTCGCGGGTCGTGTCGATGAGGTCCGTCCGCCCCCCACCCTCGGCCCACAGGTCGTAGTCGAGATGCACCAGTTCCCCGGCGTGGGTCACGTCGGGCGGATGAGCGGTCTCAGGGGGCATCGGACCGCCGAGAGCGGCAGTCGCATAAGGTTTTCCGCGGCGCGTTTCCCCACCGGCGTGCGGCCGCCGTTGCCCGACTGGGACGGAGCTAGGTTTCGGACCGGGATCGGACCCGTCGCCACCGGATCGTCGCCTCAACGAGGGCGAACGGTTTCATCGCCGCTTCCACGTACCGCAGCGGATGGGGGACCGGGCGTCGGCGTTCCCTAAGGCGTTCTTCCAGTTCCCCGTTCTTGAGGAGGGACATCCCCATAGCCACGAGGTAGCGGTACCGCTTGCGCGCCCACCGCCAGAGGCTCGTCTCCGAGCTCTTGTCGTGGAAGACGAATGCGTCGGGAACGAAGACGCCCGAAGCTCCCTGGCGTAGCGCGCGAACCTCGAGGTCATGGTCCTCCGCGAACGGAATTCGGGGATCGAATCCCAGCCGGCGAAGGAGCGCCGCGGACCAGGCGGAGTTCTGGAGCGGAACGTAGCGGATACTGCGCGGAACGAGGTCCGAGTAGATCGACCTCTCGAGGAGCTCGTAGTACCGCTCGATCGACGTCTCGGCTGGCCGGACCGGGCGCGTCGGCCCACCGGTGAACGCAGCCCGGCCCTCCTCGATCGGGGCCACGAGGCGGCCCAACCATTCGGCAGGGGCGCGTTCGTCTGAGTCGAGGAACGCCACGATGTCCTCGTGCAGGAGCGGAAGTGATCCGGCGCGCGCGTCGACCACCCCCCCGGGGAACTGCGCGATGTCAACCGGGAGACCTGGCGCGGCCGCGGTGAGCGCCGCGGCCAGGCTCGGCGGGGTCTCGGTGGACGCTGCCACGAGAACGCGGTCGGGTCGTCGGCTCTGGCCACCGAGCGACCGGAGCGCCTCGACCGCTCGCACGTCGTCCCGCACCGCAAGCTCGACGCAGACCGTCGCCACCTTCGCTCCACGACTCCGTCGACCCGCGGCGCGCCGCCGGGGGCGCAGCGCCCGACGGCCTGATAGTCCTTAATGGCGGGGGATGGTCGGGAACCTGTGCGCGTGGTGCTGATCGGTGGCGGGGTCCAACCGATCCCGCCGACGGGCTACGGCGGGACCGAGCGCTTCCTCGCCGATCTCCAACGCGCCCTCGGGGCCGCCGGCCACGAGCCGATCGTGGTCAACCAGGTGCGTCACCGACGCCAGCGAGACGAGTATCCGTTCGCCTGGGAACTACCCGGACTCCTTCGGCGCGAGCGGTACGATGTGCTCCACGCGAACTCGCCGGTCGTTGCGAACCGCCTCGCGCTCGGCGGCTACCCGTACGTGTACACCTCGCATTCTCGCCATTGGTACTACCGGGAGCGCCTGAGCCACCGGTGGGGATTCTGGCTGGAACGTCGGGCGGTCCGCCGGGCCTCGGCGCCGGTAGCATTGACCGAGCCCCTCGCCCGGACCATGCGGGCCCGCGTTCCTTCGACGCGTCGACCGATCTCGGTGATCCCGTTCGGGGTCGACGGGGACCGGTTCCGCCCGGCCTGGGAGGTGCGGACCGGCTCGCGAGCGTTGGGCGTGGGAGTGGTCGCGCCCTTCAAGCGCTGGGAGCTCGCCGCGAGCGCACTGCGTGGGACCGGCCTCACCTTCACGCTCGTCGGTCCGATCCCGGACCCGGCCTACGCCGAACGGGTCCGCACCTCTGGGGACCGCGTAGAGCTCACCGGGGAGATCTCGGAAGAAGAACTGACCCGGCGGTTCGCGACCAGCGACCTCCTCGTCCATCCGAGCCGCGCCGAGCTGCTCGCCGGCGTCGTCGTGCAGGCGCTCTCGGCGGGCCTCCCCGTGATCGGTGGCCCGGCCCTTGAGGGGGTCGTCGACCACGGACGGGACGGCTGGATCGTGCCCGACGCAGATCCGGCGGGGTTCGTCGCGGGACTTCGCGAGCGCGCGCTCGCGCTCGGGCAGGACGCTAGCCTGCGCCGGAGCGTCGGCGAGGCCGGTCGCGCGATCGCCCAAGAGCGGTTCTCGTGGCCGGCCGTGGTCGCGAAGTACGTGGAGCTCTACCGTGCCGTGGCGGCCGAACCGCAACGCGGCTGAGGCCGGTCACGCCCGGCCGGCACGGGACGCGACCATCTCGGCGATCGTCCGGTCGACGGCTTCGGCGCTCGAGTGCCGAGGCGACCAGCCGAGGGCCCGGATCCGGTCGATGGCGAGCCACTGCTGGGGGACGTCCCCGACCCAGCCTCGGGGGCCGCCGGTGTACTCGATCCGGGCCCGACCTCCGTGGGCCGCGACGACCTTCTCGGCGATCTCCCGCACCGAGATCCGGTCCGGCGCGCCGAGGTTGAGGACGTTGACGGGAGCGCGGGCGCGCTCCGCCGCGAGGAGCATCCCCTCGACGCAGTCCTCGGTGCGGAGGTAGCTCTTCGACTGCCGGCCGTCCCCGAGCACCTCCAGCCGGTCCGGCGTCGCCTCGAGCTTCGCGAAGAAGTCGTAGAGCACGCCGTGCGTCATCCCCGGGCCGATGATGTTGGCGAAGCGGAAGATGTGGGCCGTGAAGCCATAGTTGTGGGCGTACGCCGAGAGGAACCCCTCGACCGCGAGCTTCCCTGCGCCGTAGAACGATTCCGGCGCGAGCGGCCCATAGTCCTCGGGGGTCGGGAATACCGTCGGAAGGCCGTAGACCACGCTCGACGAAGAGAACCGCACGAGCGGGACGTCCCGGCGACGCGCCTCGTCGAGGAGCCGAAGCGAGGCGATCACCCCCTCCTCGAAATCGAGACGGGGACCTGCCCGGCCGGCCTTGCGGATGTCGGTATTGGCCGCGAGGTGCCAGATCGACGTCGCCCCCTTGAGAGCCGTCGAGTACTCGCGCGGTCGCTTGAGGTCGGCGACGGTGAGCGAGAGTCGTTGCGTGTCGGCGGGCGGCAAGTGTTCGCGTCGTCCGGCCGACAGGTTATCGATCACGCGCACGCTCGCCCCGTCGGCGAGCAGCGCGCGGACGAGGACCGATCCGACGGCGCCGGCGCCGCCCGTGACGACCACCGGCCCGGTTCGTGGGGTGCCCGTCATGGCCGGCGGGGGACGACTCAGGGAAGCATATATAAATGAACGGCCGCCTAAACTCGACGGCCATCCGAGGTTGCACAGTCCTTCGGTGCGTGATCGAATGCGAACGTACGTCCGAATGACTTTTCACTCGGAAGGCGCCGATCCGTCGAAGGTGATGGAGGTCATGCGCCAGCTCGGCTTCGAGGAGTCGATGGGCATGCACGACTTCGTCTACAAGTGGAAGGACAAGGCGGGTCTCGACAACGTAATCCGTCTGGTCGCGGACATGCATGCGCGATTGAAGGGTCTCGACGTGAACTACGAGATCACGACGATATCTTGAGTCCCGGTCGTGGGGGAGATGCCACCGGAAGACGTGGAGCGGCTGGAACGTTCCCTCCTGTTGCATCTTCTGGAACATCGCGGCCAGCAGATCCGCTTCGAGGCGGATCAGTGGACGACCGAGTTTGGGATCGCGCGTAAGTTCTCGAGCGAGGACCCCGCGATGCTGAAGAACGCCCTGCGCTCCCTCGAGATGTCGAGGATGGTGTTCCGCCGGACCCAGTACGTGGTCGGCTACTCCGAGCCGAAGCACGTCTTCTCGCTGACCCCCTCGGGTCACCGCAAGGCGCTCGAGTACCTCCACGAGCAGCTCCCGCCGGACCAGGGTTCGGGGGATGATGGCTCCGACGCGGAGGCCACGAGCCCGCGGTCCCCGCGGCGTGGTCACGTCTCGAGCGGTTGACCCGACCGATGGCAGCAGTCGAGGGCGCGGCCATCCGGCTCCGCCCGCTCGACCCGGTAGAGTACGCGAAGCTCTTCGCCTGGTACAATGACCCCGAGGTCGTCGCGCCGTACGATCGATTCTCGGTGGACACCATGGACAGTTTCGTCGCGGGCGTCCAGAGCGCGGCCGACGACCCGGCGTCGCTCGCGCCGCGGTTCGTCATCGAACGCCGCGAAGCGCCCGGCGCGATCGGATTCGTCGGATACTACCGTGCCCACCCGGTCCTCGAGTACGTCGACGTGTGGTACGTGATCGGTGACCGGGGCGCGCGGGGAAAGGGGTTCGGTCGCGAGGCCGTCGCGCTCCTCGTCGACCACCTCTACGCCACGACCTCGGTCGTCCGAGTCGGCGCGACCTGCGACGTCGACAACGAGCCGTCGTACCGCCTCCTCGAGGGGCTCGGATTCCGGCGCGAAGGGACCCTGCGGTCGGCGCTCTACCACCATGCCCGGTGGCACGATGTCTACGTCTACGGTGTCACTCGGCCGGAGTGGACGGCGCGCCGTCGACCACGGTGAATCCGAGCCGGCTCGCACCGCCCGTCAGGACCGTCGGGGGAGCAAACCGGACGTCACCGACCTCGCCCGTCGAGCGAACGTGGGTCCCCCCGCACGGGCACGCGTCGGTGGACGCGATCTCGACCACGCGGACGGGATCGACGTGCGCCGGTAAGGGCACGAGACCGGAACGTCCGGCGTCCGGATGCGAGCCCCACTCGGCCCGGGGAACCCACCGGATCGCGACCGACAAGGAACGCGCGACGGCGCGATCGAAATCCTCCTGGACGCGCGCGAGCAGATCCGGCGCGAGGGGACCCTCGAGATCGATCGTCGCGGACGCGCCGGCAAGATTGGCCCGGCGGGTCCGTCGGCCGCTCCGCTCGTAGACGAGGGCGCTCAGGAGGTGCTGTCCCGTGTGCAGCCGCATGTGGCGATAGCGTCGGTCCCAATCCAGCGACCCGACGAGCGCCCGACCGACGAGGAGGTGTCGGCTCGCATCGGGCGGGGCACGGACGCGGTGGACGACCGCCGGGCCCGATTTCGTGACGTCCACGACCTCGAAACGGTGGCCCGCCTCGTCCTGGAGCGTGCCGCGGTCGGACGGCTGGCCGCCGCCCGCGGGATAGAAGTACGTGCGGTCCAGCACGATCGCGCCAGGAGGGAGCGCGGTGATGCGCGCATGGAACTCTCGGACGTACGCCGAAGGGAGATCCTCGAGGTACGCGAGCTCGGTCATCGACGGAGGGGATTCTCCGATAGAGAAACGCGTTGCGCGTCGGTCACGAGCTAGAAGCCTTTTTAGAGGGGGCCGATGTGTCGCGGCCCGAGGCTTCGGATGTTCAAGCTGCGCATCAAGATGGAGAACCTCCGCGAGGTCGTCGAGGTGGTCTCCACGCTCGTGAGCGAGGTCAAGTTCACGATCTCGAAAGACGGTCTCGAGGCGAAGGCGGTCGACCCGTCCCACGTCGCGATGCTCGTGCTCAAGCTCAACAAGGGCGTCTTCGAGGAATTCACGGGCGAACCTACCGAGCTCGGCGTCGACGTCGAGAAGCTGAAGGAGGTCCTGCGCCTCTCGAAACCGGGCGACGTCATCGATCTCCAGTTCGACGGGAAGAACCGCTTGGTCGCGTCCCTCGGACGGGTGACCCGACAGATGGCGGTCGTCGATCCCGCGGGGATCACCGACCCGAAGGTGCCGAACGTGAGCCCTCCGGCGAGCGTGACCGTGAAGACCGAGGACCTCCGTCAGGGGATCCGGGGCAGCGAGAGCTTCACCGATCACGTGACCCTGACGCTGGATCCCGAGGCGTTCACCATGCACTCGGAAGGTGAGACCGACCGCCTCGACCTTCGGATCCCGAAGGACAACCTCTCCAAGCTCGACGTCAAGGAGACGGTGAAGAGCATGTACCCCCTCGATTTCTTCTCCGCCATGGTGAAGTCGATCTCGGCGGAGGAGGCGACCCTCCACGTGGGAAACGAGTACCCGCTCAAGATCGAGTTCACGATGGGCGGGGGCCGCGGGGACGGCCGGTATCTCCTAGCCCCGCGCGTCGAAGAGGACTGACCGGCCAACCCCCGGATCCGGTCCCGCCATCCTCTTAATCGGCGGTCCGGTCGTTCGGCCATGGTCGTCCAGCCCCCCCACGAGGTCGCGATCCTCTCCGCCGTGCGCACACCGATCGGTCGCTACGGCGGCACACTGAAGGCGGTCCCCGCGACGCGTCTCGGCGCCCTCGCGGCGCGCGCGGCGATCGATCGTGCCGGTTGGGGCCCCGCCGACGTGGAGGAGGTGCTCTTCGGGCAGGCGATCGAGGCGGGCGCCGGCCAGAATCCGGCGCGGCAGGTCCTCCGGGGCGCCGGGATCCCCGATCCGGTCGGAGCCGCGACGATCAACATGGTCTGCGGCTCCGGCATGAAGGCGATCCAGCTCGGCTACTCGTTGATCCGCAGCGGCGACTTCGATCGGGTCCTCGTCGGCGGCATGGAAAGCATGTCGGGTTCCCCGTACCTGCTGCCGTCCGCGCTGCGGTGGGGCAGCCTACCGGGCCCGCACACGCTGGACGATGCCATGCAGCGTGACTCGCTGGTCGACGCGTACGACGAGCACGAAATCATGGGTCTCACGGGCGAGCGCGTCGCGCGCAAGTTCGGACTGACCCGGGCCGAGGTCGATGCCTACGGACTGCGCAGCCATCTCCGTGCGTCGAGAGCGGTGGCGAACGGTACGTTCGCGAGCGAGATCGTGGCCGTCCCCCGGGAGCTCACGCCGGGCGGGGAGGGGCTGGACCACGATGAGGCGCCCCGCGCCGACACGACGCTCGAGAAGCTCGGCCGCCTGAAGCCGGCGTTCGCGCCCGATGGGGTCCTCACCGCCGGCAACTCGTCGAAGCTATCGGACGGGGCCGCGGCGCTGGTCCTCGCGAGCGGCCGGGTCGTGAGTGAGGGGGGCAATCGTCCGATCGCATGGATCCATTCCGTGGCGGAGAGCGGAGTCCATCCGCGCGACGTGATGGAGTCGCCGATCCCGACGGTCCGCCGGCATCTCGCGCGGACGGGACTCGAGCCCCCCGACTTCGACCGCGTCGAGCACAACGAGGCGTACTCTTCGGCGTCGCTGGCGATCCAGCGCACCTTCGGCTTCACCGACGACCAGTTCAACGTGAACGGCGGCGCGGTCGCGCTCGGCCACCCGATCGGCGCGAGCGGCGCCCGCATCGTCGTCACGCTCGTGCAGGAGCTCGTGCGCTCCAAGACGTCCCTCGGCCTCGCCACGCTGTGCATGGGCGGAGGTAACGGACTCAGCGTGGCCGTCCACCGCGAAGGACTCTAGAGGAGCGGGAGCCCGGTCCGGGCCTCGATCGCTCGTACCGCGCGCCGGGCCGGGCCGCGCTCGCCCGGGCCGAGGGCCGCGCGCGGGTCGGGGGAAAGTCCGTCCACCCACTCCCGTATCCGCGAGAACGCTCGGTCCGTGCCAAGGTTGTCGGCCAACTCGCGTCGCACCGCCTCGGCCGCCGTGCGGGCGACGCTCGCGGAGGCTCGCCCCCGAGGAGACCCCTGGAGCCAGCGCGCGATCGAGGACCTCACGTCGCCGAATTCAAGGCGAGCGCGATCGACCGCGTCCGCATCCCATCCGAGACGCTGATCGTACGGCAGCGAGAGCAGGTACCAGCGAAGCGCGCCCGCGCCGACCGCATCGAGCGCGGCCCCGAGGGGAACCAGGTTCCCGAGCGACTTCGACATCTTCGTGCCCTCCATGAGGACGAACGCGGTGTGCAGGAACGTCCGGGAAAACCGTGTCCCCCCGAGCTCGAGCGCGATCTCGTTCTCCGCGTGGTGGTGGGGGTAGATGAGGTCGAACCCCCCGCCGTGCAGGTCGACCGGGACCCCGAGGTATCGATTCGCCATCGCGTAGCACTCGAGGTGCCAGCCGGGAGCCCCGCGGCCCCACGGGCTCGGCCAGGATGGCTTTGGCGGATCTTGCCGTCGCCAGATCGTGAACTCCCCCGCGCGGTCGTCGCGCGTGGGGAACGGGTGCCCGGGCTCGATCACGGCATGCATCGCGAGTTGCCGGTCGGTCGGGAAGTTCGTCCCCGGCGGCCGGGCGGGCGGCGAGTAGATCCACTCGTCGCCTTCCCGACGCACGCGTCCCGTGCGCTCGAGCTGACGCGCGACCTCTACCATCTGCGGTACGAACGCGCTCGCGCGGGGGCGGAACGTGGGGGGAAGGAGGCCCAAGCGATCGAGGTCCCCGAAAAACCCTCGCTCTTCCCGGCGCGCGAGCGTCCGCCAGGGCACCCCGAGCTGCGCCGCCCGGTCGTCGAGCTTGTCCTCGAAGTCGGTGACGTTCACCACGTGCCGGACCGGGACCCCCTCGCCTTCGAGGAATCGACGAGCGAGGTCGAAGTAGAGGTACGTCCGAGCGTGACCCACATGGGCGCGATCGTAGACCGTCGGCCCGCAGACGTACAGCGCGAGGGGCCGGCCGGGCCGGCGGAGGACGGCCTTTCGCCGTCCGGTGAGCGTATCCCGGATAACGAGGTCCATCGACCGACCGGCTCGGGACGGGCCTTAACGATTTGGGTTATCGGCACTCTCCTGGGGCCGTCGGAGAGCGCGTATCGCGGGCTCTGTTCGGCCCGTCGAGCGAGGCCCCTCTTGGTCCCATCTTGGACCGCCCCCCCTTCCGCGCGACATGCGATGACCTCGCGCCGCTGTGTCGGAGTTGAGCCGAGCATTATATACCGGCCACCCGTCCGGCATCCTGGAGCCGTCCGCGCATTCGTGCGCATCCGGGAGGAGGGCGACCATTACGACCCGGGCGGAACGCCAGTACCGAAGCAGGGTGGAGATCCTCCGTGACTTCTTGGTCGCCGTGCGAGCGACCGAAAAGAAGACACGGGTCATCGGCCTCGCGAACCTGAACCCGACCTCGTATCGACCGTACCTCGAATTCTGCCTCACGCATCGCCTCGTACGGCACGCCGGCCAAGGCTACCGGCTCACCCCCCGTGCCGAGAGCGTACTCGACGCGATCGACCGCCTGGTCTCGCGCAGCGCAGAGGTCGATGCGGCGCTCCTCGAGCTGCAGCGGGGCCTGGATGTCGCCGGCCCCTCGGCTCCGGCACCGAACCAGGCGCTCCGCTACGTCTCCCTCGTCGCGTTCGGCGGGGTACCGCGTTCGGGAGCGGAGCCTCTCGCAAGCGTCGCGGATTCCCTCGAGTCCACGCGACCCCTCGCGGTCTCCAGCGACCGGGGCCCGCCATGGTCGGAGCGGGTCGCCGCGCTAGGACTTCAAAGTCCCGCTCTCGCGGGCGCAGCGCTGGCGGCCTCGTCGCCTCCGCCGAAGGCCCTCGTAGAGGATCGAGCCGACGGACGGTCCCGGCGCGAGCCGCAACCTCCCCGGCAGGTACGGGGCAGTCCCAAGTAAGCGATCCGGCGTACGTTCGGACGCGAATAGCGACACAAGGAATCGGGCCAGCGCTCGAAAGAGGCGCGCGACGCAGAATGGTGCAGCATCGCTCGGTTATACCGCACGATGAGGTCTCGGCGTATTCGCCAGTACGAAAACGACGGTATGTACGTACGACTCTTGTCGGAGATACAGCTTGATGAATAACCCTAGAGAGAATGGCGTATCATCGTCCATGTCGCTCCGACGAAAGGCCGCCTGGCTCGCTCTCGCCGTGTCGATCGTAGTCATCGGAGGTCTCTCGTTGACCCCGATTATGGGCTCGCTCACTGCGGCGACGCCGCATAACAGTCCGGCGGGGGGCTCGCCATCGCCATCAACCAACCCCCAACCCGATTCTCACCTGCAGCAGAACTGGGACAAGTCCGGCTACGGCGCTACTCCTCAAACGGGCTGCACCGGCGCACCGTCGGGGGTCAATTGCTACCCCCTCGGCACCGTCCTGACCTGGGCGGCGACACTCTCGGTCTGCACCAGCAGCACGACGCTCTGCGGTCCCAGCACCACGCCCGTGACGATCGAGATGTTCAACGCAACAGCGCTCCTTCAGCCGGGAGAGACCTATGTGAGCGGCACGGAAACCGCGACGACGATCCCCGCGGCCACCCCGTCGTTCGCCACGGGCCTGTGCAGCGCCCCGTCGCACCCTACGGATTGCGACCTGGTGTCCTCTTCGTTCACATGGCTCAACTGGAACTTCACGCCGGCCGTGACGCTGAACGGACTGCCGCAGGCCAACTTCACCTACAAGACCACCCTCACCGGGTCGGGCACCCTCGACGACACGGACGTGGCCCACTACTCCGTCCAGACCCTGTCGGAGAACCCGCCCGTCTCAGCGGCGGTGTATGTGCCGAAGAACACGACCCTGGTCACGACGTCGGTCTCCCCCTCCTCGATCACCCTGGGCTCGTCGGAGACCCCCTCGGCCAGTGACACCGCGACGCTTTCCGGCGGGTATGATCCCACCGGTTCCATCACATTCTACGTCTACTACTCCGCCACCTCCACGCCGTCCTGCACCGGGACGCCCGTCTTCACGAGCTCTCCGGTGAGCGTGGACGGTAACGGGGCGTACTCGTCCCCGGCCTACACTCCCTCGGAGGTCGGCTACTACTTCTGGATCGCCAACTATACCGGCGACGCCAACAACACGGGGTATACCACGAGCTGCGGGGCGAGCGGAGAGACGCTCACGGTCAGCCCCGCGACGCCGACCATCAGCACCTTGGTTTCACCGTCGTCGCTCGTCCTCGGTGGATCCGCGCAGGACACCGCGACGCTCTCGGGTGGTTACGACCCCACAGGGACGATCACGTTCTACGCGTACTACTCGTCCACGTCCACGCCTTCGTGTAGCGGAACACCCGTCTTCACGAGCTCTCCAGTGACGGTGGATGGGAACGGCGAATACCTGTCAGGGTTGTTCACCCCGTCGGAGGTCGGCTATTACTTCTGGATCGCGAGCTACTCGGGGGACGCGAACAACATGGGGTACACCACGAGTTGCGGAGCGAGCGGAGAAACGCTCGACGTCACCCCAGCGATCCTCGAGATCAAGACGCAGGTATCGCCCGCCTCGATCCTGCTCGGGTCCGCGCCGTACTCGGCGAACGACACGGCGACGATCACGGGAGGCTACAGTCCCACCGGCACGATCACGTTCTACGTCTACTACTCGAGCTCGTCGGCGCCGGTCTGCAGCGACCAGGTCTGGGTGAGCGAAGCCATCACCGTGGACGGTGACGGCTCCTACGTCTCGGGGCCGTTCACGCCAACCGAGGTCGGCTACTACTTCTGGATGGCCGACTACTCCGGCGACGCGAACAACGAGCCGTACACGACCGATTGCGGCGCGGCCGGAGAGACGCTGACGGTCACCTCGCCCACGCTGATGATCACGACCGAGGTCTCCCCGTCGACGATCATGCTCAGCGGTTCCCAGACGCCGTCCGCCGTCGACACCGCTACCCTGTCGGGCGGCTTCAGCCCGACCGGCACTCTGGTCTTCTACGTCTATTACAACGCCACGTCGACCCCGAACTGCAGCGACCTCGTCTTCACGAGCACTGCGGTGACGGTCAACGGCGACGGGCAGTACAACTCGAGCGCGTTCACGCCGAGCGTGGCGGGGTACTACTTCTGGACCGTGGCGTACTCGGGTGACGCGAACAACCCGGCGAACACGACCGCCTGCGGGGCCCCGGGCGAGACCCTCTACGTCTACGTGTGCGAGGGGAGCGGCGTCCCGGCCGAACTCGGAGTCGTGACGCGCTCGGGCTAGGCGGTCCCAGGGTCCGCTCCTCTCCGAGGAGCGGGGCGCGGAAGAGCGCCGAGGCTGGGTCGCCCGCGGGGGACCGCTCCGACGCACCGTCGGTAGCTTGAAGAGCCGTTGGCCCGTCCGCCTGGCACACGACGAGGCGAACGTGGAAACGCTCTACCTTCTCGTCGAGATCGACGTCGGAAAGCTCGACGAGGTCGTCCGGAGGATGAAGGCAGTCCCGGGGGTCGCCGAGGTCCACGCCGTCACCGGCCCGTTCGACCTCATCGTCAAGGTCCAGGCGCCGCACATCAACGAGGCGCTCGACACGGTCGTGCACCGGATCCGGTCGATCACCGGCATCAAGTCGACCGAGACGCTGGTGACGGTGGGACCGGCCTGACGGGCCCCTCGGTGCGTCC
>JASHQN010000031.1 GCA_030039135.1 Thermoplasmata archaeon
CCGCTCGCGCTCCCGCTGAGCTGCCTCCGATGCCAGCATCGTCCCCTTTCGAGCGTAATCGGGCAGAGTCTATAGACGCTCGGACTGTCGCCCGAGGAGCCCGGAGAGAGACTCAGCGGTCGGCCCGGATCCCGAGAGCCGCGCTTGGTGGGATTCGGGCGTACTGCGCGGGTCGGGTTTTCGCACCGGCGCCGTCTTCCTTTCTCAGCGGCAGCCGAAGGCGAGATCCGATCCGATCACCATCGGGAAGAGCGCGACGCCGGAAGGGGCGATGGCGCGGGAGGCCGCCGCGTTGCACCCGAGCTGATCGAAAGGGCGTGTCCACTTTCTCGCCCTGTCGAATCTTGTCGGAGCCTCGCGCGGAACCGGCTCATCGCACTTTCCGCTTCCGTCGACGCACCTTCGCGGCGTCGTCGGGCAGGTGGCTCGGCGCGAACCGCCTCCGCCCGGCCCAGTAGAGGCTGATCGGGTGGCCATCGGGATCTCGCAGGTACGCGTGGTCCCAGCCCCACGGCATCCGTTGCGGCGGCTGATCGAACCGTACGCCGCTTCGGGCGAGGCGCAGGCACACTTCGTCCAGCGCCCGCGTCTCGAAATACAGGACGACCTGCCGCGTTCTCGGAGGCGGCGGACGGTCGGTCGATACATGGAGGGCGATCGTCGCCGACCGGTGGGGGCCCTTCAACCTCGCGTAGCCCTCCATCGACTCGATCGTCTCGAAGCCGAGAAGGTCACGGTAGAATCGAAGGGACGCTTTCACGTCGCGTACGTAGACGATCACGTGGTTGAGGGCGATCGCTCGATCCGGCACGTCGGCCGATGGGGTTCGAGGCTAATCAAAGCGGCGACGGGCTCACGACGCTCGCAACGCCGGGAGCATCGCGCTCGCGAACCGATCGGGGAGGTAGGCCCTGCCCCGCTCAGCCGACCGTCGGGCATAGCGCTCCATCGTCGTCGTGTCCTCGAGCGACGTCAGCGCGCCGAGCCAAGCGTCTACCGCGTCGGGGTCGAGAAGGATGCCGGCGTCGCCCACCACTTCGACGACCGGCTCGATCCGGCTCGCGAGGATGGGCAGGCCATACGCCATCGCCTCGATCAGGGGACGACCGAAGCCCTCGTACCGGCTCGGGAAGACCAGCACGTCGCTTTGGTCGTACAGCGGACCGACCCGATCCACACCGAAGACCGACCGTACGTTCCTCAGCTTGAGCTCGGCGATCCGGCGCCGCGTCGCCGATCGAAGGCGCGAGAGGAGCGTGAACGTGTACCGGTGCCCGGCCCGATCCTGCAATCGCTGGGCCAGCTGGAGGACGAGGTCGATGTTCTTGTACTCACGATCCGTCCCCACGAACAGCACGCGGGTTTCCCGCCCGTCCGCCACGCGCCGAAGCGACTCGGTCACGTGCTCGGGATGGTAGCCGAGCTCATGAGTCTCCGGCACGGTGCGCACGCGCCCCGGGTCGATGCCGAACTCGCTGAGCTGACGGCCCACCGAGGCGGAGGGTACGAGGATCCGCCACACCTGCCGCAGCCGGGGCATCGCGCGCCGGAACATCCATCTCGTCGGGTACCGGTCGGAAAAACGGGTCAGCGGCCTCAGGTCGTGCACGAGGACGGCGACACGGCCGTTCGACGGCGCGATCCCGATCAGCGTGGGATCCGCCAGGAGCACCGTTTCGGCGGGGATCCGGTGGAGTCGATGCGGGAACACCCAAAGGCGATTCACGCCCATGTCGAGCGTGCGAAGCGGGATGCCGAGGCCGCGCACCGTCACTCCTCCTTCGGGAACGTGCGGTCGACCGTGGTAGTCCACGCACTGGTACCACGCCACCGAGTAGCCGGAACGAGCGAGGACCCCGGAGTACGGCTCAACGCTGTGAGTGATGCCGTCCGACCCGTCGGAGGCGTTGACGATCGCGACCGACGGAACCGTCGGATCGGAGACGACCCGCTGCACGATGGACGTCCTCCTCGGCGAGCTACGCCCCCGAACCGTCGCGGGTCAGCTTGACGAAGTTGAGGTCGATGAAGCCGTTCGCGCTGCTCGCGGAGGATCCGCCGCTGTAGTCGATGTACCCTCGAAATTCGGCGCCCGAGACCGGGGTCGAGAGGTTGAGCGGGAAGGTGACGTTGGTCCAGGTCTTCGGACTGAGAGCCGTAGCGTTGAGGTTGACGGAGTACCACGGAGAGGTCGTACCGTAGGCCCCCGCATTGAGCAGGACGACGTGCGTCGAGGCCGGCTTACCGGAATCGAGGCCACCCTTCAACGACAGCGTGACGGAATACGATCCGGGAAGCAGTGAGATGTACGGTCCGAACCAGACCGTGTGCCCGTTGCCCGAGAGGTTGGCCGCCGGCGCGCTTTCGATCGCCGAGCCGCATGCGGTTCCGGCTGCTGCGATGAGGCGACCGGACGCGCCGAGCGAGAAGGCGGAGGGACAGATCGTCATCGTGTTGGGAAACGGCGCCGCCTGGAACAGGGCCGTCGTTCCCGTGTAGCCCGTCTCGAACAGGTAGATCGGCTCGGGGTAGCTGGGATAGTAGATCATCGCGACGATCCCGTAGTCGGTCTGGTTGAAGATCGTGTCCCGGAGGAAGTTCGGCACCGCCGACCATCCGCTGATGCTGAGGAGCACGTAGGGGGGCAGGTGCGCGGCATCGAACGGGAGATGGGGAGCACCCGTTGGGTCCGCGAACAGGAGCGAGTAGGCGTTGACGTCGTTGGCGACGAACGGGAACAGGTTGTCGGAGGCTACGATCTCGGCGTTCGACGGAACGTAGGCGAGCAGGTCACCCATGTAGCCGTACGCCGGATTGGAGGAGAAGGAAAAGCGGTAGCCGGGGAACACGGTCGCGTCGAAGTTGGCGGGGCTGAACGGGGAGAGCGCGAAGTTCGAGAGCACCACGATCACGAGGACGCCCGCAACGACCGTCCCCGCTCTCGGGCGGAATTGGGCGAGGCCCGCGATCCGCGGCGGGCTTGGGGATCGAGGGACGCGAATCTCGAACCGGACCGACTGGCGGAACGCCATCCCATCTTCCGGGGACCGCAAGGTGCGGGTCGTGCGCCACACGCTGCGCGACCAGCTCTGGGAACGGCCCCGGGACAACCCGATCAGCACGAGCACCCCGCCGACCACCGCGGCGGCGATCAGCAGCAGGTACTCGCCCTCGAGGGTGGGCCGGAGCAGCGCGGTCGAGAAGAACACGGTGAGAACGAAGAACGGAAGGACGACCGCCAGCCACTCGAGCGGCACCGGCGCCGCGGTCTCGGCCGATCGGGCGTACCGATACACCGCCGCAAGGCCCTCGACAAAAGCGACCGAGATCGTCGCCATCGCGACGAACGCGTACTGGTTTCCGAACGCCGAGGAGTACATGGGGTCGACGAACACGCTCGCCCAGAACCACGGGAGGCTGAGCAGGAGCAAGCTCTGCCGCGCCAGCAGCGGGATGAACCCGACGGCCGCGAACAACAGGAACCAGTACACGAGGGACGGAACGAGCGTATGGGAGGTCGCCGTCACACCGAACAGCTGTCGGAACACGAGGCTCACCTGGCTGCCCGCGCTGCTCGGGGTGGTGCCGACGATCCCCGGGATCAGGTCGTGCTGCGCGAAGCGTACCAGAGCGTAGGCGACCACCGCAAAGAGCAAGAGACCGACGAGCGGCCATGCCCGCCGGAGATAGGATCGGGCTTGGCCGGACATGGCTCGAAGCGTCCGGCCGGGTGCGGATACGAAGCGACGGAGAGACGGGTAGGCGAAGTACAGCACCATCCCGACGAGCAGGAACGGAAAGACCTCGAGCGTCAGCACGCCGATCGCGGCCGGAACGAGCGCCCAGACGTACCGGCGCTGGGTCCACAGGTAGTAGGTCCACGCGAACTCCGCCGGCAGGAACGCCTCCCAGTGAAAGTCGTACAGGATCGCCGAGGAGATCGTGAACGTCAGCAGGTAGACTCCGAGGCCGGCTACCACCCAGCTCTCGGGAAGGCCTGCCTTTCGACCGATCAGGTAGAGCGGGATCGCGGAGGAGGCGACCACCGCGGCCTGAAGGGCGAACAGGAACTCCGGTCCCGGCGCGAGCGCGTAGACGTAGGCGATCGGCAGGCCCATGTACGTCGAGTGGATCGACAGGAGCGAACGGAAGCCGCCGGTCTCGAAGTCCCCGGACTCGTAGAGGAGGAGGCCGTGCGTAGTGGACCAGAGCGCCTGCATGTTGATGCCGAGGTCCCAGTTCTCACCGTAAAACTGGAGAAATCGCCACCAGCTCGCGAGGAAGTAGCCGATGGTGAACGCGACGACGAGCAGGATCAAGGAGGCGTGCGAACGTTCCCACGCGCTCCTTCGCCGGGCCCCGTTGGCGGGGGAGGCTGGCCCCGGGACGTTTGAGGGTTGGACCGACCGCGCGGGGGACGGACGGGCAGCCGACGGCGTGGCAGCCCCCGGCGGCCCTTCCTCGGACCACGGTGCGGGCGTCGATGGGACGCCAGGTACCGCGCCGGTGCTGCGCTGCGCGGACGCGGCCTCAGGTTGCACGGACCAGCGCTCCTGCTGGACGGCGGTGGCTCGAGCCCTCCGGCCGAGCCCTCGACCGGCCCTTGGGCGGAGGCCCGCCGACCAGCGCCGTCTGGCTCGTGGCCGACTCGGGCGCCGTGGTTTGCCGCTGGCGCCGGCGAAGCCGTAGCGAACGGCGGCGAGGTGCGGGTCCGATTCGCCGTTCGGATCCCGATCCAGTCGGCACGGCCCAGGCGGACGACCGATCTCCCGCGATCGAAGCGAGGAGCTTCTCCCAGTTCGACCACGCTCGTTCCAGGCTGAAGTCGCGGGCCCGGACGAGGCAGGATCGCTGGAACCCCTGCGGGTAACCGTCGCGGAAGAGCTCTTTCGCCCGGCCCACGAGCTCCTCGGCGGTTTCGACGGTCCAGCCCGTCTTTCCGTCGAGCACGGACTCCCCCGGACCCTGGGTGCCGTAGGTGAGCACTGGCGTGCCGCACGCCATCGATTCCACCGGGACGAGGCCGAAGGATTCCTCGGTGAATGGGAACGCAGTCACCAAGGCATTCGTGTAGAGATCCCGGAGTTCCTCCGGGGACACGTGACCGAGCGCGCGGACGTTCGCCGACTCTCGTCCGCGGAGGATGCTGCCGACCCACCCGGCGCTCTTCGCGCCGAAGAGCCGCACGGGAAGGCCCGTGTCCAGGAGCATCTTCATCGCCCCCGCGTCGGTCTCCTTACCCAGGTAGCCGAGGATGTAGTCGCGACTCGGCGAAGCGGTGGTCGGACGGAACGTCGGGGAGTAGTAGATCGGGAACACCCCGTCGATGCGGACGCGGTGCTCGCCGAACCATCGGGCAACGTGACCCGAGCTCGCGTAGACGTGCCCCGCGAGATTCGACATCCTCACGATGTGGCGCCAGTCGACGCGATCCACGAACGGACCGAGGGCGCTCAGGGCGAGCCATAGGGGCCAGTCGACCCCCGGCCGCATCGCATCCAGCCCGGGCCCGAGCGGCCGGGACTGGATGTACCAGCAGTCCGATTCGAGCGCCGACGTCATCGAGAAGTTGACGCGGACCGAGTCGCTGCCCTTCAGGGCCCGTTGCAGCACCTTGCGGTTCCACCCGAAGACCGAGTCCCGGGCCCAGGACCAGACGTACGACGGGATCTCGTCCCGCGAGTTCCGCAGCCAGCGCGGGAACCGCGCAGCGCCGCTCACGGCACGGATTCCCTGATCCTCGAGCGAGCGGATGACCTCCTTCGAGAGTACCGGCGCTGCGAGCTCAGGATCCCATCGGCCGCGCAGGCGGCTCAGTAGGGGGGCGACGATCTGGTACTGGACGAAATCGGGGTGGAGCAGCGGCTCGGTAACGAACGTGACCGACTGCACGAGAGCGGTTCCCTCCCTGACGACCGGATTCGGTCTCCCTGCGGGGTCCGCCGTGAATCGGACGAGCGGACCCTCCCGGGCGATCCGTTCCAGTTCGTTCTATGGATGGGCCCCGTTCGACATCTAACGTAAACACGACCCTCCGGGCCTAAAATCTATCGGAGCCCACGGGGGGAGACGATGGGTCGACCGGTCGGGCGAGCGGCCCTGCGGGCCCTCGAAGCCGGGGTAAACTATGATGGGGCCGGAGGAGCATTTCTTCTCGCGGCGCGGGAACCACTCTCGCCCCGATGCAGGGTCATGGAGCCTCAGGATCGTCGCGCGACGGAGGGATCCGGACCCGCCGCCTCGGTGATCCTCACGGCTCACGATCGTCGCCCGTTCTTGCGCGATGCGGTCGAGAGCGTCCGGGCGCAGACGGTCGACCGCTCGGCCTACGAATTGGTCGTCGTCAAGAATTTCCTCGACACAGAGATCGACTCCTTTCTCGATCGCGCAGGGGCGCAGCGGGTGTTCTGCGAGGATCGGCCCGTGAGCCGGAAGGTCCTGGAGGGCCTGCGAGCGTGCCGAGGAAACGTGGTGCTCCTCCTGGACGACGACGACCTCTTCGAGCCGCAGAAGATCCGGACCGTCCTTGGGGAGTTCGCGGCCCGGCCGGACCTGGGGTTCTACCACAACCAGGTCTCCTACGTGGGGGCGGATGGCGGGCCGATCGACCCGAAGCGGTCCCGATTCCTTGCGCTGCGCCCGACGGGACGCGCCCGACGACTTCTCCTCTCGAACGAGGAGAAGACCCGCGGGCTGGGGCGCCTCGCCTATAGCTACCCGGATTTCAACTGCAGCTCGATCGCGATCCGCCGGGACGTCGCGCTGGCCAGTTCCCCGTACCTGGAGAGGATCGACGGCGGCGTGGACACGTTCTTCTTTTTCGTGGCGCTCACGCAGCCGTGTTCCCTCTTCTTCGATGACGCCGCGCTGACGAGGTATCGCGTGCACGAAGAGAACGCCTCTCTCGCGGTGGGATCGCGGCCCGAGACGCGCCGCGCTCGCTTGCTCGAAGCGGCCCGTCGACAGGACCATGTGAATCGGGTGACCCGGGAGATGGTCCTCCGCTCGGGGAGCCCGTACGCGCTGCGAGAGCTCGAGGCGCGAAGCCTCATCGACCGTTTGTCGATCATCTTTCGGGACAGGGAGAGCCGGAGGCTCGACGCCGTGCGAACGCTCCTGAAAGGGCTCCGACTGACCGATACGTTCGCCGTACGAGAGAACGTCCCGAGCATGGCGGGGGCGCTGCTGTTCGCCGTCGCACCGCCTCTGGCGCGTGTCGCCTACGAATATCAGACCGCGATACGGTGAGAGGCGAGCCAGCGTGGGCCGCTGCGCCGTCGCTGCGGTCCGCACCGGCGCAGCGCGGCCGCACGACGTCGGTGCACGGAAACATATTTCGACTAAGGCTCGTTAGCGGCCCACATGGCGGGTTCAGGCAGCGTGGGAGGCCGGCCGGGCGAACTGATGCTCTATCGATGTCTCGTGTGTGGGTTCCAGACCCTCAAGACCACCGAGATAACCGAGCACCTGATGAGCCACGCCGAGGCCGCCAAGTACACCTTTTCCAGCGTGATCAAGGACTAGAGGGGACGAGCGGTCCGGGCCAACACCCGCGCCACCGTTGGACGGGGCGCAAGGGACGCAACGAGCGAGGTCCCCGCACCGAGTCACGCAAGACCCCCGGGCCCATCTTGCCCATACGTCCCGCGGGAGCCGCTGCGTGCGGACGTCAGCTGAGGTGCTACCCTCGGCGGCGGCGGTCCACGAGCCACTGCCGGGCGAACTTGAGATTCCCCTCGAGGCTCACGGAACCCTCCCACCGCCGTAGGGACATGGGAAGGGGCGCTTGTTCTCTCCCTTCGGCCGCCGCGAGGACGCCCGAGAGGTAGTCCCGGCACTCTTGAACCCGGCCGAGCGGAATCACCGGGCCATGACCCGGCACGACCCGCTCAGGAGCGAGCTTCTCGATGTCGTCGAGGACCGTTTGCCAATGCTCCGGATCGCCGGATTGCATGCTCGGCTGGACCCCGATGCATACGAGGTCTCCGGCGAAGACCAATCGCTCGCGGGGCAGGTGGAGGATCGCGTCCGCCTCGGTGTGCCCCTTTCCGAAGCAGATGAGCTCCGCGCCCCGGGTGCCGGGGAGCCGCTGCCGCGTCTCGAACGTGAGGTCCGGAGGAGTGACCGACACGTTTCCGGCGTCCTGGAGCAGCGCCCGGTTGATCTGGAGGACCAGATCTAGATCCCGCTGCGCGTCCGCGGAGGGCATCGCGGCTCGTTGGCTCTCCAGCCCGCGGATCTCCTTGTCAAGCTCGGAGATCCTCAGCTCAGCCATCAGCTCGTCGCGCTTCTCGAGAAGGATCTCCCTCGTTCGTCGCGTGCCCCAGATCGGGATCGCGGCAAACGCCTGGTTGCCGAGGGAGTGGTCGAGGTGCCAATGACTGTTGGCCGCCAGGGCGGGCGGACGTCCGAACGTCCGAACGGTCCCGTCCCAAAGCTCGCGGGCCGACTGTCGGGTGAGGCTCGTGTCGAACACGATCGGGGGGCCGCCGAGATCGACCAGGCCCGAGTTGCAGACCCCCACTCCGTCAGGCCGAGCGATCGCGGCGAGCACCCCCTCGTCCAGCGACTCGAACGCGTAGCTCGCAAGGGGCGCAGCGCTCACCGGGACACCGGAGGCTACACGCCCGGGCTCGATTTGACTCTACGCGCTGGGGCCGGTGGAGCCCTCTCGTTCCGCAGGGCACGGGTTCGTGCTCGTCGGCGAGCAGAGAAGCGGGACGGAATCAGCCTAGTTCTCGGCCGCTCGCTCGTTGGCGGCGGTTTCGGGCCGACGAAGCTCGATCCAGATACCGAGCACGAGCAATCCCGCCGCAGCTACCGCGGTGAGGACAACGTAGAAGAGGTCCGGCCACGAGAGCACACTCAGAAGCGCAAGGATCGCGACGCCGATGAACAGCCAGCCTCGAAAACGGCCCTGGTCCATGTCCGAGACCGTCTTGGGACGCATCGCGCTCAGGGCGATGGCGGCCTTGCCCCCCACCCCACTCCCTGCTCCAGCGACCATCTTCATGGAACGTTAGCCGATCGCTCCGTTAATAGTCCCAGGTGAAGCGGGGATGACCCGTGCCCGAGGAGCTCGCTCCGCCGCGCGAGGGGAGAACGCGCGGACGGCGCCAACCCTCGGCTCGGGTCCCTCCCTTTCCCACGCGGAACCCCTACACCTATCTACCCGGGGTCGGATGCGGCCCAGCAGCCGCAGGGGCGAGAAGAGATGGCAGAGGAGTTGCTCTACGAGGTCCGAGAGAAGGCGACGTCGGTGACGATCAAGGAGTTCTCGTCGGAAGGAGCGCGGGTGACGTTCAACTTCCAAGGAGAGGTGAAGGGGCGGTACAGCGGCAATCGAATGGAGACCGCCGATGCCCTCCTCAAGCCCGACGGTACGGGGGAGTTCGAAGTGCGCGCGCTTGACCAGACCGCTCAGGGCGATCTCATCATGGTGGCCGCCAAGGGCAAGACGACGCAGACCGGTCCGACAACGATCCGAATCGAGGCAGCGGGCGGGTTCCGGACCAGCTCGAAACCGCTGGCGTGGCTGAATACGACGAAAGCCCGCGCGGAAGGGACCTTCAACCCCGT
>JASHQN010000032.1 GCA_030039135.1 Thermoplasmata archaeon
TCTCGACGTGGCGGGACTGCGCGAACGGTCTCGGGCGAACGAGGTGGCCGCTCCCGATCCAGTGGCCGGCCAGCGCATGGAGGAAGCGATCGCCGACGCCCGACGGGGCGGCGACAGCCTCGGCGGGGTGATCGAGGTCCGCATCGATGGGGTGCCGGTCGGTCTCGGGGAGCCGTTCTTCGATTCGATCGAGAGCACGATCGCGCACCTCGCGCTCTCGGTTCCCGCGGTCAAAGGCATCGAGTTCGGGGCGGGGTTCGCGGCGGCGCGCATGCGCGGCAGCGAGCACAACGATCCGTTCGTCTGGTCGGACGGCGAGGTGCGAACCTCGACGAACCATGCCGGCGGGATCCTGGGGGGACTTGCGACCGGGATGCCGATCGTCTTCCGCGCGGTCGTCAAGCCGACCTCATCGATCGCGAAACCGCAGACGACGGTGGACGTCGCCCAGCACACCGCCGTGTCAATCGTCGTCGCGGGCCGTCACGATCCGTGCATCGTCCCTCGCGCGGTCGTCGTCCTGGAGTCGATCGCCGCCGTCGCGATCGCCGACCTCGCTCTGCGGGGAGGCTTCTTGCGATGAGCGAGGACCGCATCCCGACGGCGATCCTCGGGGCTCCGGGGTACATCGGCCAACACTTCGCTCGGCTGCTCGCCGACCACCCCTCGTTCGATCTGCCGATCCTCCTCGCCGGTGAGCGATCGGGAGGTCGACGGCTCGAGGAGGTCTGGCAGCTCGCCGACGCTCCTCCGGCTGAGCTCGCCCACGCGCGGCTCGAGCGCCGGACGGCGGCCGGCCTCGCCCGGGCCGGAGTCCGCGTCACGTTCTCGGCCCTTCCCTCGGGGACCGCGGGCCCGATCGAGACCGAGCTCGTCCGACGCGGGGTGTCGGTCTTCTCGAACGCAGCCGACCACCGTATGGATGCGGCCGTGCCGTTGCTCGTGCCCGAGGTCAACGCCGACCACCTTCGCCTCGCCGGGCGACGCGCCCCCGGACGAGGTCCTCTCGTGACGAACCCGAACTGCTCCGCCGCCGGCCTCGTGCTCGCGCTCTCGCCGCTCGTGCCGCTCCTGCGACCCCGGGCGATCCATGTCTCGACCTACCAGTCGCTCTCGGGCGCGGGCTACCCGGGGGTCCCGTCGCTCGCGATCACCGACAACGTCGTACCGTTCATCGCTTCGGAAGAGGAGAAGATCGAGCGCGAGTCGGCACGGATCCTCGGGACCCGGAGCGGGCGGCGCATCGCGCCCGCCCGATTCCCGCTGGTCGCGCACTGCGCCCGGGTCGCGACCCGGGAAGGGCACCTCGAAGCGGTGACGGTCGAGGCCGAGCAGAGCCCGCCGCTCCGGGAGATCGAGGACGCGTTGCGCGGCTTCGATCCTCTCGCCTGGCGGAACCTTCCGACGGCCCCCCATCCTCCGATCGAGCTGCGGCACGAGTCCGATCGCCCGCAACCTCTGCGGGACCGGTGGGCCGGCCGCCCCGCCCGGGCGCGCGGGATGGCCGTCACGGTCGGTCGGCTCCGTTGGGCGCCTCCCTACCTCCGGATGTTCGTGCTATCGCACAACGCCGTCCGTGGCGGGGCGGGCGGGTCGGTGCTGAACGCCGAGCTCGCGCTCGACGAAGGGATGATCCCGGGCGAGCGAGGAGGTCGCCGATGAAGCGCCGACGGGCGCCGGTGGTCCTGAAGTTCGGCGGGGCGTCTCTCGAAAACCCCGCCCGCGTCGCCCGCGACGTCCGCGCGGTCCTCGCGGAGGGTGCGCCGGTCGTCCTCGTCGCGTCCGCGCGGGAAGGCGTCACCGACCTCTTGATGAAAGCCCTCGCGCGCCCCCGCGACCGTGGGGCCCACCGGGAACTCGTCGACGCGCTGCGCCGTCGCCACCCCGGTCTCCCGCCGGCGGGCCGGCGGCACCTCGCGCGTCTGAGACGCTTGCTCACCCAGGTCGAGCGAAGCCCGCGACGGGACGCCGCGCTGGCCGACCGGATCTTGAGTCAGGGCGAACGGCTCGCGGTCCATTGGCTCGCCCGACGTCTTGCGGAGGAAGGGCTGCCGGCGGTGCCCGTGGAGGCGGACCACCTCGGACTCATCACCGACAACACCTACGGCGCGTCGCTGATCCTGTTCGACCGATCGGGGCCAGCGGTTCGCCGCGGCCTCGAGCGCCGACTGGCCCACGGTGAGCTGCCCGTCGTGACGGGGTACTTCGGCCGGAGCCTCGAGGGCCGGGTCGCGACGCTCGGACGCGGAGGATCCGACTACGCGGCGGCGGGGATCGGGGCCCTCCTCTCCGCCTCCCGGGTCGAGCTCGTGAAGCGGCACGTCGCGGTGCTCTCCGCCGATCCCCGGGAGGTGCCCGAGGCCCGGCCGATCCCCGAGCTCTCCTACGAGGAGGCGGAGGAGCTCGCGCAGTTCGGCGCTCGGGTCCTGCATCCGCTCACGATAGAGCCCGCTCGGGCGAGCGGGATCACGCTTCGGGTCCGCTCGCTCGAGGACCCAAGCGTCGTCACTACCATCGCTCCGCCCCGTCCCGGACGACGGAACCGTGCGCTGACGATCCTTCGGCCCCTTCGCCTCCTCCGGCTGCGCGTCCCAGGAGGCCGGCAACGGCCGGGCATCGTCGCCGAGGTCTCCCAGCGGCTCTCCGCGGCCGGCGTCAACCTTGTCCAGCTTTACACCTCGTCGGCGCTGCTCTGCATCGTCCTCGCCCCGCACGAGATCGTGACGGCGATCCGCGCGCTCGCGCCGGTCACGCGGGAGGCCGCGGCGATGCTGGAGGGACCGTTCCGCGTCGCGCTGGTCACCGCGATCGGCGACGGCGTGCTCGACGACCTCGACCGTCTGCCCGCGGATGCGCTCCGAGGCGTGGAAGGCTTCAGCGCGACCCCTCGTGCCCTCTCCCTCGCGGTGCCGCTCGCCCGCGGCTCCCGCGTGCTCCGAGGGCTCCATCGCGCCCTCGTGACGGAGGCGCGGGCATGACGGGCCCGTGGGAGGACTTCGCGAGTCGGGCGGACGGCGCGGAGGTGGCCGGCTATTTCGAGGAGGCGCCGCGCACCCCCGGCGCCGCCGGACGGGCGATCTCGTTCACTCGCGCGTCCGCCGTACGAACGATCGGGCCCGGGAGCTCCCCCGAGGAGGAGTCCGGGGCGATCGACCGGTTTCTATCCGCGGGACGCCGTCGCGTCGCGCTCGGCTACCTCGGCTTCGACGCGGTCGGGCTCTTCGAGCCGCGACTGCGTCGCCGCCCGCCCGGAGACCCATTCCCGCTCGGCGAGTTCGCGCTGGTAGACGGCGCGACCCGATCGGTGGCCGTGCCGGCGCTCGGATGGAAACGACCGCCGCTCGCGTCGGTCGGCCGGCCCGTGTCGGATTCGCTTCCCCCCCGCGAGTTCGCGCGGAGCGTCCGTCGTCTGATCGAGGAGATCCGCGCCGGAGAGGCGTATCAGGTCGTCCTCGCCCATCGTCGCACCTGGCCGAGACCGGACGACCTTCTCCGTCGGGCCGGCGCCCTCCGCGCGTCGGAGCGCTACGCGTTCTTCTATTACTTGAGGTTCGGCGATCGGGAGATCGTCGGAGCGACGCCGGAATCCGTCGCGGAGGTCCGGGGTCGACGGGCGTTCGTCAACCCGATCGCGGGCACGATCCCGAGGGGACGAGGCGCGCGCGGGCGCGCCCCGCTCTCCATCGACCCGAAGGAGCTGGCCGAGCACCGGATGCTCGTCGACCTCGCGCGGAACGACCTCGGGACCGTCGCGGTGCCGGGATCGGTCCGACTGCGATCCCTCGAGCGGCTCGAGCGGTTCGCCCGGCTCGACCACCTCGTCACGCGCGTCGAGGGCCGACTGAGGGAAGGCGAACGACCGTGGAACGTGCTCGCCGCCGCCTTTCCGGCCGGCACGGTCTCGGGCGCCCCCAAAATCCGCGCGACGGAGCTCCTCCGTCGAGAGGAGTCGAGCTATCGGGGCGTCTACGCCGGGACGGTCGGGCTCCTCGAGCCGGGGGCACGGGCCTCCTGGGCCCTCTCGATCCGCACGGCGTTCGCGGCCGGGACCCGCCTCTACACGGCGGCCGGTGCGGGGATCGTGCACCGGTCGGAGCCTCGGCGCGAGTTCCAAGAGACGCTCGCGAAGCTCTCGCAGGTCGAGTCCACCCTGGTGGGGGTGCGGTCGTGAAGGTGCTCCTGATCGATCACGAGGATTCGTTCGTGCACAACATCGAGCAGGCCCTCGCCGCCGAGGGCGCGGAGGTCCGCTGCCTGCGCGCCACCCATACCCCGAAGGAAGCCGCACGGTTCGACCCCGATGCGATCGTGCTCTCGCCGGGCCCGGGACACCCGAGCGACCGACGACTCACCGGGCTCGCACGGACCCTGCTCTCGCGCTGGGAGGGCGAGCGACCGTTCTTCGGCGTCTGCCTCGGCCACCAGCTGATCGGCGAGTACTACGGGGCCTCCGTGGTTCGGGCGAGAGCGCCCGTCCACGGCGAGACGAGCGTGTTCCGGCATGACGGGCGTGGGATCTTCCAAGGCGTGCCGAACCCTACCCGGGGCGCACGGTACCACTCGCTGGTCGTCGACCCCGAGACGGTGCCCGCGACGCTCGAGATCTCCGCGAGGGAGAACGGCGGGGTCGTCATGGGGCTGCGGCACCGCCGCGCCGTGATCGAGTCCGTCCAATTCCATCCCGAGTCGTACCTCACGCCGGCCGGTCCGCAGATCTTTCGGAACTTCCTCGCGGAGGCGAGGCGATGACCGGCGAGCTCGTCGGCCGGCTGCTCGACCCACGACCGCTCTCGGCCCACGAGGTCCGCGCGACCTTCGCGTGCCTCATCGCCGAGCGGTCGAGCGACGCCGAGCGGGCCGCGGTGCTCGTGGCGCTCGCCGCTCGACCGCGGAGGACCTCCGAGCTCGTCGCGTTCGCGCGCGAGATGCGGCGCCGGGCGGTGCCGTTCCCGATCCCCGCTCGGGAGACCGCGGTCGACCTCTGCGGATCCGGAGGGGCGGACCGCCCGTCGTTCAACGTGTCGACCGTGGGCGCGCTCGTCGTTCGGGCCGCCGGAGTTCCCGTCGTGAAGCACGGCAATCGCAGCCGCGGGATCTGCGGCTCGAGCGATCTGCTCGAGGCGCTGGGGCTCCCGGTGACGACGTCGATCGCCTTCGCGCGCGAGAGCCACC
>JASHQN010000033.1 GCA_030039135.1 Thermoplasmata archaeon
TTGGATGGTGCCGCCGTCATCGGTCGAGGGTCGAAGACGACCTGGACGCGGGAGATCCGGTCCCCGCTCACCCCGTACCATTCCACGACGTACATCGTCGGCATCGGCGGCTTGAAGTGAAGGTCGCAGAGCACCACGACGTCGTCCCCTTCCGAGAAGACCCGTTTCACGTCGACCTTTTCCACCATCGGGTAGAGGCGTTGGAGGGCAGCGACGTAGTCGTCGGCCCGGTGGAACGTGTCCAGCGGTCCTCGGAACTCGAGGTCGTCCTTCAAGAGCGCTCTCGCCCCTTTCCAATCGCCGCTCCCCATCGCCGCCTGATATCGCGTCACCACGTCCTTCGCGTGCGTCATCGATGCGTTCCCTCCCTAGTGCTTGCGTCGGCCGGCAGGTCCTGCCAGCAGGCCAGTAAGGGTCCCCCCGGGACGCGGAACCAGAAGAAGCAGCCCATCCCGGGAACGTCGACCCGCGGAAGCACGATCGACGCTCCCGCCGCCCGGACCCGCGCCTGCGCGTCGTTCAGGTCCTTGACGCGGATGTACGCCAAGCTCGACGGCGGCTCGGACGGTCGGACCGGGCGGACCCCGCCGCGTCCGTCGGGAGTCTGGTAGGAAAGGTACTCGCCCATCGGCATCTGGATCGAGCGGAACGTCCAACCGAATACTTTCTCAAGAAATCGGCGGGTCGCTGTCGGATCATCGCTCGCGAGCTCCGTGAAGGCAAGCCCGCCTTCTTCCGGGGGAGGAGGTTCCTGTGGACTCGGCATTCGGCGCTCCCGGCTCGGGGGGGATGATATCCTTTGGATATTATATAGGACTCAGGGTCAGTCGGGATACTGATGCGGGGGACCTCCCGACCGAGCTGGCTCCGCCCGGCCGCGGCACCTCGTCTGGCGTATCAGGCCGATCTTATCGGGAGGAGCGTCCGGACCTTGGACAAGAAATGGACGTTGCTCATCCTCCGTGATATGGCGTTCCTTGGGCTGACCCGGTTCACCGAGTTCCTTCGGAACAATCCCGGTCTTACGCCTCGCGTCCTCTCTCGCCGTCTCAAGGAGATGCGCAGAGAACAGCTCGTCACTCGATCGGGCGCGGGACGGGCCGTGGTCTACGCGCTGACCGCGCGAGGACAGGACGCCGTTTTCATTCTGCTCGCGTTCCTCCGATACGGCCAGAAGTACCACCGGGGTGCGACCGGGACCGGGGACGCGGCACGCGCTCCGATACGGGAGGGCGGCGAAACGCGCTAGGGTCTTCGAGCGCTCCGCGCACGCTGCGAGGTCCCAGCTTCCTGACATCCATCCAGGGTGAAAGGCACCACTCAACACGACGGATCGAGTACGACAGAGCGGGAGTACATCGCCCCACTCTGGGGCGAATCACGCGGGCGGGATCCCAGTCGAGAGGGTCAGGCCCTTTCTATAGTCCTAAGCCCCCACCGGGGCCCGCGAGATCCACCACGGGTCGGTCCCCTCACCCGCGTCGGCAAGGTAGCTAGCGCTCGGCAAAGCGAGCCGGGTCGAACGGGGAAAGGTCGAACTGCGGCTCTTGGCGAAGGACGAGGCGGGTCACGATCTCACCCACCACGCTCGCGAACTTGAAGCCGTGACCGGAGCACGCGCTCACCACCAGGACCCGGGCATAGCTCGGATGACGACCGATGAGGAAATGGTGGTCGGGCGCGTTGGTGTAGAGGCAGGAAGTAACGTCGACCTCACGGGGCGAGACTCCCCGCAGCGACGCCGAGACGAACCGCCGGATCGGTTCGGCGTCCTGTGGGCGGAAGACCCGGTCGACCTCCTCAGGACTGCGCGCGGTCGCGCCGCGCCAGGAACCGACCTTCACTCCATCCCCGAGGTCGGGAACGCCATAGGTCTCGAATTCCGGCGGACGATCCCAGAGGAACACGGGCATACGCTCAGGAGCGGTGGATCGCCGGTCCACCGACGGAAACCACAGCATGAACTGACGCTCGATCACGAGCGGCAGGTCGAGATCGAGCGCGACGGTCGCCGTCCACGGCCCGGCCGTGATCACGAGCGCGTCGCCCCGGTACTCCGACCGCGTCGTCTCGACGCGGACCGAGTCGCCAAGGACCGCCCACCGTCGTACGCGCTCCCCGTAATGCAGCTCCGCTCCGGCCTCGAGCGCGCCGCGGGAATGGGCCCGAATGCAGTTCTCAGGGACCAGGGCGCCGGCGTCCGGGTCCCAGACGGCGACCTCGTCGTCGCGAAGCGCGAACTGCGGGAACCTCGCCCGGACCGCGTCCGGATCGAGTAGCTCGTGCCGAAGGCCGCATACGGTCGCCGTGCGCAGGGCCCCGCCCACGAGCCGGGTGTCGGCGCCCCCGATGATCAGACCGCCCGTCCGTTGGATGATCCGCTCGTGCGAGCGCTCTTGCAGGGCGTACCAGAGTTGCTGAGCCCGCTGAACCATGGGCACATAGATTGGTCCCTCGGAGTACGCGGTGCGGAAGATCCGGGAGCGGCCGTGGGACGAGCCGTGGACGTGGACGGTCTCGAACTGCTCGATCCCGATCGTCCGTAGACCCGCCGATGCGAGGTGGTAGGCCGCCGCGGCTCCCGCTCCCCCTAGGCCCACTACGATCGCGTCGTATCGATCCATCGTCCGCGGGAAGGTCCCTCCGGGCGAGCCGCCCCTCCGATCGCCCGCCGGTCACGCCGAAAGCGGCCGCTCGACCGCCAGCTTCCCATCCTTCCAGACCCGAACGATCTTCTCGGGCTCGGCCAGGGCGGCGATCCGCTTGAGGGGGTTTTCGGCCACGGCGAGAACGTCGGCCGCGTACCCCTCGAGGAGCATCCCGGATCGCGGAGCCTGGGGGCCCAAGGTGCGCGGGCCATTCGCGGTCGCGGCCTCGATGGCCCCGAGTGGCGTCATCCCGAGGTCGTCCACAAGCAATCCGAACTCGCGCCCGTTGATCCCCCAGTACACCGGAGCGGCGTCGCTCGACCCACCGATGTCGGTTCCGAGCGCGATCGGGACCTTTCGGCGTATCGCGAGACGAATGGCCTCGCGATGGTGCTGATGGATCTCGCGGGCCTTCCGGATCATGTACTCGGGAAGGCCGCCCGCCTCGCCTCGCGCGACCATCTGATCGACGATCAGCCGAGTGGGAACGAGCATCGCTCCCTTCTCGAGCATGAGGTCAGCTGCCTCTTCGTCGAGATAACTGCCGTGCTCGATCGTCTTCGCTCCCGCACGGAGCGCTGCCATGATTCCCGCTTTGCCGTGACAGTGGGCGGCGACGATCCGCTCGGCTCTCGCAGCCTCGTCCACGATCGCGCGGAGCTCCTCATCCGAAAACTCCTGATGGAGAGGACTGTCGAGCTCGCTCATGACTCCCCCCGACGCCATGATCTTCACGACCGATGCGCCTAACCGGAGAATCTGGCGAACCGCCGAGAGGCATTCCGGCACGCCGTCGCACGGACCAGGGAATCCGAGCTCTCGCGCCATCATGTGCACGAACTCGAGAGGGAACATGTGCATGTCCCCGTGGCCGGCCGTCGGCGTGAGCTGAATGCCGGCGGCGTAAATGTGGGGCCCGACGATCGAACCCTCGTTCACCGCTCGAGCGAGATAGACTCCGAACCCTCCTAGCTCCCGAACCGACGTGAACCCCGCACGCAGGGCGATCTCGGCGTCGCGCGTTGCCCGTACGATGCCGACCCAATTCGAGGTGAGGACCATCTCCTCGGTGCTGAACTTACGGACCCCGACGAAATGCGTGTGGGTGTCCCACAGGCCCGGCAGCGCCGCCGGAACCTTCACCGTCGTATCCGAGGGCGAAGCAGGGGGAGCGCTTTCGACCGGCCCCGCGTAACTGATCGTTGGCCCGTCCCAGATTACCGTGCCATTGGTGATCGGTTCGCCGGACCCCGGGATCAGCACGTCGGCCTCAACGCGGGTCGCCATCACGCGCGCGACGGAGTTCTCTTACCTATATCTTCGCAAGTAGCGCTCATCGGCCGGCGGGGATCCCGCCCGAGATCCCGAGGGAGGAACGTTCCGGTCACCGGCGTCCGTGCTTCCGCGCCCGCTCTCGAGCCGCCCGCATCGTCCCGGTGAGTATAGACGGATCGCGGTCGGCTTGACCTGAAGTTGGAGGAGTTCGACAGGGTCCTGCGATCGACACGCGAACCCTCTCGAGGAGGCCACTGGGGCCGCGTTGGTGGTGGAGATCCCCTCCCGCGGGTCGAAGGCAGGCGAGACCCCGGGCCCACGCCGCTCACGGCGCGGGCCGCCATCACGGCGTGACCGCCACGATCCGGGGTTTCCCGCCGCGGAGGAGCGAGCGCCCCGTCGAAAGCCCGGGAGAATACAGAAGAGCTAATCGGTGAGCGCCGCACCCTTCCGCCCATGGTCACGACGATCGACCTTATGGACTTCGTGCACGAGCTACGGGCGGATTTTTTCGAGTGCGCGGCCCGGCTGGGCTGGAAGGAGTTCGTCAAAGACCGCGGAGTGAGCATGCTCTCCTTCCGCGACATTTTCCTCCATCTTGCGTACGTGGAGGAGCAGCATGTGACCGAGTTCTGCGAAGGGCGACTTACTCCTTGGATGCCCGAAGTGATGAGGATTCCCAAGGACCGATACCTCAGCATCCCTTCGGTCCGAAAGCGACTCCGCGAGGTCCGGGCGATGGGGGACCAGCGGTTCAAGAATTGGAATACCCCCGAAGAGCTCGCCAAGCCGGCGGTGTGGGTGGCCTCGAGGAAATATCCCATACGCCTTTCCCGAGACTCCGCGCTTGCCCAATGCTTGACCGAGCACCTGCTGCACCTCGGCGAGGTGGAAGCGATGCTGTGGCAGATGGACGTGGAGCCTCCGACGACCTTCTGGATCGACCGACGGGTGCTCCATGGGAAGTGGCCCCCGCCGAAGTCGGCATTGTACGGGGGCCGCACGCTGCCGACAGCGAAGCCGAGGCACACCGGTGCCCAGAACGTGCGTCCTCGCGGCGGCGCCGTCAGGAGCCGACGGGACTAGCCCGTGATTGCCACCAGTACGATCGGGCCAAGGAGGTAGGGCCGCAGGTGCGCAGCCGCCTCTCCGCCGTGTGTTGCCCCCGGTCAGGTATATTCCAAGCCCGACGTCTCAAGGGAACCGCCCTGGCGCGCGCCGCTCCGAGGGGATCTGATTGGCAACCCGAGTGAATCGCCGATGGCTGATCGCGAAGCCCCTAAGCGGGAGCGTCTCTGAAGCGAACTTCCGTTGGGCCGAGTCCCCCGTTCCCGTGGTGGCCGACGGCCAGTTCCTGGTCCACAATCGTTGGCTCTCGGTCGACCCTACTCAGGCGCTCGTGCTGCGCGCCGGGGATCCCCCAGGGAGTGCGGTTCCCATCGGGGAGGCGCCGTGGTCCCTCGCCGTGTCGGAGGTCCTAGAGTCCCGCCACCCGGATTTCTCACCGGGAGACATCGTTCACGGTGAGATGGCCTGGGAGGACTACACCCTAACGGATGGGACGGGATTCAACCCCGCGTTTCGGGTGCCGGACGGAGTTCC
>JASHQN010000034.1 GCA_030039135.1 Thermoplasmata archaeon
CGACCTCTGCGGATCCGGAGGGGCGGACCGCCCGTCGTTCAACGTGTCGACCGTGGGCGCGCTCGTCGTTCGGGCCGCCGGAGTTCCCGTCGTGAAGCACGGCAATCGCAGCCGCGGGATCTGCGGCTCGAGCGATCTGCTCGAGGCGCTGGGGCTCCCGGTGACGACGTCGATCGCCTTCGCGCGCGAGAGCCACCGGCGGCTCGGGATCGCCTTCCTGCACGCGCCCCTTTTCCATCCGGCGACCCGCGCGGTCGCGGCAGTTCGCCGCACGCTCGGAATCCCGACGATCTTCAACCGGCTCGGTCCCCTGACGAACCCGGCCCGGGTGCGCTGCCAGGTCTCGGGTGCGACGAGTGTTGGCCACGCGACCGAGGCGGCGCGGGCCCTCCGAGCCCTCGGCGTGGTCCGCGGGCTCTCGATGACCTCGGACGACGGCTGTGACGAGTTCTCGCCCCGAGCTCCCACGACGGTCGTCGCGTGGGATACCCGAGGGCTCCATCGCTCGCGCCTCGGGCCGGACACGCTCCTGCACCACGACGACCGTCGGGGCGACTGGGGACCTCTCCCGCCTCATCGCGCCGCCGACGAGGCGGAGCGGATCCTCGCCGGCGGAGGCGGAGCTCGCCGGGGCTCGGTGCTCCTCACCGGCGGCGCCGCGCTCTGGGTCGCCGGTCGCGCCCGCTCGCTCGCCGCGGGGGTCGACCGCGCCCGGGACGCGCTGGACTCGGGAGAGGCCGAACGCGTGCTCGCCGGTCTCCGGGCCCTCGCCGAGCGGTATCCTGCCCCCGAGGCCTCCTGATGGGGTTCCTGCGAGACATCGCGGCGGAGATCCGCGCCGACATCGCCCGGCCGCAGTACCTTGCCGGCACCGAGCGGCCGGTCGATGTGCCGCACCGGCCAAGCCTACGAGAGAAGATCCTCTCCGCGGGCGCGGCCGGAGCGCTCGTCGTCGAGTTCAAGCGACGTTCCCCCGGGGCGAGCGACCCGAAGCTCCCGTCGCGCACGGCCGAAGAGTTCGTGCGCGCGACCGAGAGCGCCGGCGTGGCGGGCTACTCCTGCCTCGCGACGGGTCCCCGGTTCGAGGGCTCCCCGCGCGACGTCGCGCAGCTCGCGCGGGCGACCGAGGCCCCCGTCCTCTTCAAGGACTTCGTCCTCGGGACCGAGCAGCTCGACGCGGCGGTCCGCGCCGGTGCGAGCGCCGTCCTCCTCATCGCCCGGCTCGAGGCCGAGGGACTCCTCGACCGGCCGCTCGCCGAGCTCGCCGACCAAGCGCACGCCCGAGGGCTCGAGGTCCTCCTCGAGATGCACGCGAGGTCAGAATTAAGACGGACCGCCGGCGTGGCGGCGGACGTGTACGGGGTGAACAGCCGCGACCTCGATACCCTGCGGATCGAGCGACGGACCGCTGCGGCGACGATCCGGGCCGCGAAGGACCTTCGCCCGCTGCTCGGGCTGAGCGGCGTGGAGGCGCCCGCCGACGCCGAATGGTTCTGGGCGCTCGGGACGGACGGCATTCTCGTGGGAACGGCCGTGGCCCGCGCGCGCGATCCTGCGTCGTTCCTGCGCTCGCTGCGTCGCGGCGTTCGAGGTGAAGCGTGAGGACGTTCGTGAAGTTCTGCGGCCTCAAGGACGAGGCGAGCGTGGCCGAGGTGCCGAGCGGCGGCGCCGCCGGTTTCGTCGTGAACGTGCCGGCCTCGCCGAGGAACGTGAGCCCGGAGGAGGCGACCGCGCTCGTCGAGCGGGTGCCAACCGAGGCGGAAGCCTGGGCGGTAGTGGTGGAACCGGACGGCGAGCTCATCCACCGGCTGTTCGAGGAAGTCGGGGTCGATCGGGTACAGGTGTACGGAAAGATCCCTACTGGACTCGAGTTCCTGGAGGTGCACCACCTCGTCCCCTCGATCGCCGTCGGCCCGCCGGGGAGCGGCTCGCCGGAGCCGAAGGTCCCGCCGGCCGAGGATTACCCCCGGGTCCACCTCGACGCCGCCGGCGCTCCCCTGCCGGGCGGCAGCGGGACGCGGCCGGACTGGGAGGTGTGCGCCCGGATCGTGGACGCCCATCCGGGCCGCAAGTTCGTGCTCGCCGGCGGCCTCACCCCGGAGAACGTGGGGGATGCGCTCGCCTCCGTGCGACCGTGGGGGGTGGACGTGTCCTCGGGCATCGAGCGAGCGCCCGGAGTCAAGGACATCGAGAGGATGCGGGCCTTCCTCGCCACCGTGGTCGCGTACGAGTCGGGCCATGCCTAGACGGTTCGGTCCGTACGGCGGCGCGTACGTTCCCGAGACTCTCGTACCCGCGCTCGAGGAGCTCGATCGAGCCTGGCGCTCCGCCCGCCGCGACCCCGAGTTCCGGGGCGAGCTCGGGCGCCTTCAGCGAACCCTCGGTGGCCGACCCACGCCCCTCTACTTCGCGAAGCGCCTCACCCGGCGCGGCCGCGGAGCCGAGATCTGGCTGAAGCGGGAAGACCTCCTCCACGGCGGGGCACACAAGTTCAACAACGCGCTCGGTCAGGGGCTCCTGGCCGTTCGCATGGGCAAGCCGCGGCTGATCGCCGAGACCGGCGCCGGCCAGCACGGGGTCGCGACCGCGATGATCGGGGCCGCTCTCGGCCTCGAGACCGAGGTCTACATGGGCACGGTCGACATGGCGCGCCAGCGTCCGAACGTCGAGCGGATGCGCCTGCTCGGCGCCCGCGTGATCCCTGTGCGGGAGGGCAGCCGGACCCTCAAGGACGCGATCAACGCCGCCCTGCGCGACTGGATCACGAACGTTCGGACGACGCACTACCTCCTCGGCTCGGCCGTGGGTCCCCACCCGTTCCCGACGCTCGTCGCGGAGCTCCAGAGCGTCATCGGCCGGGAGATCCGCCGACAGTCGCGCCGCGCGTTCGGTCGCCTGCCGGACGTTGTGGTCGCGTGCGTCGGCGGGGGCTCGAACGCGATCGGAACCTTCCACCCGCTCCGGTCGACCTCGGTCGAGTTCCTGGGCGTCGAGGCCGGCGGACCGAAGGGTCATCGCGTCGGGGCGGCCTCGCTCGAACGGGGCCTCCCCGGCGTGCTCCACGGCAGCTACTCCTACGTCCTCCAGGACCGGAACGGCCAGGTCGCCGCCACCGAGAGCATCTCGGCGGGCCTCGACTATCCCGGGGTCGGCCCCGAGCACGCGTACCTCAAGGACACGGGTCGAGCGCGGTACGTCGCCGTGCACGACGAGGAGGCCCTCGCCGCGTTCCACTGGCTCGCGGAGGACGAAGGCATCCTTCCCGCGCTCGAACCCGCCCACGCGATCTTCGCGGCGGTCCGCGAGGCACGCCGCCGCCCCGCGAAGGAACGGATCGTGGTCACTCTCTCCGGACGCGGCGACAAGGACCTCGAGGTCGTGATCCGTGCGGCTCGATGACGCGCTGCGCGACGCGCGGGCGGCGCATCGACCCTCTCTCGTACTGTACCTCTTGGTCGACCGAGCTCGCCGGGCGCGCGTGAGCGGGATCGCCCGCGCGGCGCGGGACGGCGGAGCGGCGGCGATCGAGCTCGGCTTCCCGTTCTCCGAACCGATCGCGGACGGTCCGGAGCTGGCCGCGGCGCACGCCCGCAGCCTCGCGCATGGGACCGGGTGGCCGGACCTTCTCGACACGCTCCGGGTCGTGAGCAGGATCCTCCCGACCGCGGTGATGACGTACGCGAACCCCCTCGTCCGACGAGGGCTCGACCGCGCCATCGACGAGATCTCGGGCGCCGGAGCCACGGGGCTCATCGTCCCGGATCTCTCCCTCGAGGAGTCGCCTCCCTACCGGGCCGCGGCCCGCGCGCACGCCGTCTGCCTCGTGCTGCTCGCGGCCCCCGGAATCTCGACCGAGCGTCTCAGCCGGATCGCCCGCGCGTCCCGGGGGTTCCTCTATCTCGTGGGGCACTACGGAACTACCGGAGGGGCCGCGCGCGGTGCCACTGTAGATCTGCGACCCTCGGTCGCCGAGGCACACGCAGCGGCCCCGCAGCTACCGGTCCTGATCGGATTCGGGGTGCGGGATGCCATCTCGGCGCGACGTACCCTCGCGACCGGGGCGGACGGGGTGGTCGTCGGGAGCGCCTTCGAGCGCTGCATCAATCGAACTGCGACGACCTCGAGCGTTGCCCGCTTCGTTCGCTCGATAGCGGCCGCGCGGGCGTCGACGTAAGAGGGGAGTCCCACCGGATCGCCGCCGTGCCCTACGCTGTCCGCGGCCACCGGGACCCGGGACCATGAACCTCGCGCATCGGCGCGGGCGTCCGGGAGCCCACGGCATTTTCGAGCGTGTTACCGACGCGTACGGCATTCATAATGTCGGAAAACCTATTTTCATAACATTTAGATATGAGGCAACTCTTCCCAATGGCTCGTGGCGAGCGCGCCCGGAGCCGAAGACCAGGTTCTGGTTGCGGACTCGGCGGATAGGAAACTGCGAAGGGCCCTGAGCTTCCAGGACCTCTTCATGATCTCGTTCGGCGGAGTCGTCGGCTCCGGCTGGCTGTTCGCCGTATCGTTCGCCGCGCAGCTCGCGGGGCCCGCGTCGATCGTCGCGTGGATCATCTGCGGGATTTTCATGATGGCGATCGGCCTCGTCTTCGCCGAGGTCGCATCGTCCCTCCACAAGTCCGGTCAACTCGTCCGCGGTCCGCTCTATTCGCACGGCGGCTTCACCGGATTCATCATCGCCTCCGCGTACATCCTAGGTTCGATCACGGTTCCCGCGATCGAAGCCGAGGCGGTCATCACCTACTTGGCCTCGAGCCCGCCCGGCGTCATCCCGAACGCGGTGGGTTCCAACGGACTTCTCACGAGCCAGGGCGTCGGGATCGCCATCCTCCTGTTGATCGGGTTCTTTTTCCTGAACTACGTAGGCGTACGGTTCCTCGGCGCCTTCAACACGGTCGTCACCTGGTGGAAGTTCATCATCCCAGCGTTGACGATCATCTTCCTGTTCA
>JASHQN010000035.1 GCA_030039135.1 Thermoplasmata archaeon
TGGGAGGCGATATCGAGGTGGGCGGTCGGTTCGTCGAGGAGCAGGATCGGGGCATCCTGGGCCAGCGCCCGCGCAAGCAGGACCCGTTGGCGTTCGCCCCCGCTCACCTCCCAGATCCCCGAGTCCCGGCGGTCCCACAGCCCGACGCTCTCGAGCGCCTCGCGGGCGCGCGCGAAGTCCTCCGAGCTCTCCGAGTAGAACGGCGGGACGTGCGCGAACCGACCGAACAGGACGTAATCGATCAGCCGGACGTTGTCCTGTGGCCGCTCCTCCTGCGGGAGCCAGGCCATCCGGACCGCGCGCGCCCGGGGGTCGAGGTCCTCGAGCGGCGAGCCGAGGATGCGGACGCGTCCTTCCGCGACCGGCACGAGCCCGAGGATCGCGCGCAGCAGCGTCGTCTTGCCCGCGCCGTTCGGTCCGGCGAGGGCGACGAACTCTCCCGGCCGGACCGCCAGCGAGACCGACCGAACTGCCGGCCGGTCCCCGAACGCCACGCTGACCCCGTCCACGACGAGGAGAGGGTCCGTCGCGGTCACCATCCGCCCCACCCGCCCGCACGCCCGGGCCTCCGATAGAGGAGATAGAGGAAGAACAGGGCGCCGGCGAACGCCATCGGGACGCCGACCGGAACCTCGATCCCGGGGAAAACGACGAGCGCGAGGTCGCGTGCCCCCAGCACGAACGTCGCCCCCACGACCGCTGCGCCGCTGAGGACGACACGGTAATCGAACCCTGCGATCCGGCGGACCACGTGGGGCGCCACGAGACCGACGAATCCGATCACTCCCGCGAAGGCGACCGCGACCGAGGTCGCGATCGACGCGAGGAGCAGCACCCGAACGCGCGTCTTCCGCGCGTCGACCCCGAGACTTTGCGCGACGTCCGGGCCCAGCTGCAGTAGGTTGAGCGAACGCCCGTAGAGCGCGAGCACGGAGCCGGGGATCAGCACTCCGGCGAAGACGATGCCGTCCTGGATCCAGGTCGCCCCTTCGAGGCCCCCGAGGAGCCAGAAGCTCACCTGGAGATTCCCCGTCGGGTTGTAGAGGAGGGTGAGAACGAGGAGCGCGGAGAAGAACGAGCTCATGGCGACACCGGTGAGGAGGAGGGTCGTGACCGAGCTACGCGGGCTGCGCGCGGCGAGCAGGACGACCGCTCCGCTGAGCAGCGAGCCCGCGAACGCGAACAGCGGGAGAACGAGGTCGGCATCCTCTACCCCGACGTGAAAGACGAAGAGGAGCGCGGCGCCGAACGCCGCGCCCGACGAAAGCCCCAATAGGTAGGGGTCGGCGAGCGGGTTGCGGAAGGTCCCCTGCAGCGCGGCCCCGCTCATCCCGAGGGCCGCGCCGACGAGCACGCCGAGGAGCACTTGGGGCACGTAGTTCGACCAGACGATCGTGTCGAACACGCGGCACTGCGTCGCAGAAATCGACGCCCCGGCGCACGGCCCACCGGGAAGGATCCCGCCGAGAAGGTGCTGGCCTAGGATTGCCAGCACGACCCCGGCGGGGATCCGGACGTCCCCGAGGAGGGTCGACGCGAGGACGAGGGCCGCGAGTGCCCCGACCAGGATCAGGGTCCGGCCGAGCGCGGACCGGCGGGGCGCCGCCGACACCGGGTCACGCCGGCCCGAGGCCCGGGTACAGGATCTGCTCGAACGTGGGGAGCGCGAGGATCATCGCGGGATCGACCTCGGTCATCCACGTGACGTCGACGCCGGTGACGTTCCCGTTCGCGACGGCTGGTATCGCGGTCCAATCCGGTCCTTGTTGGTAGGAGGCCAGGTCGACCCCGAACCCGACCCCGTAGATCACAACGCCCGGGTTCGCCGCCAGGACCTGGCTCCCGGAGAGTTCGGGGTCCGCGGTGGGCGCGCTCCCGGCGACGTTCGTCCCGCCCGCGAGTTCGATCAGCGACTGGCCGAACGAACCGGGCCCGAACGTGTAGTACCCGGCATCCGGACTGCCCGCGGGCACGGGGTAGTACGTCATGAAGACCGAGCGGAGCGGGGTCCCATTGTTCGAGAGGTTCGTCAGCAGCGATGAGCTCTCCCCCAGCACGGCCTGCAGCTGCGCGACGAGGGCTACGGACGTGGACGACGCGCCGAAGATCGACGTGAGCAGCTCGACGTCGTAGACGACTCCCCCGAGCGTCGAGGGGTCGAAGATCACGACGGGGATACGGTAGGTCGCGCTGAACTCCTCCAGTTGCGCGATCGGGAGGACGGAGGACGCGAGGACGACGTCAGGGTTCACCGCGAGGAGATCGGCCGTGCTCAACGCGGGGTAGGCGGTGATGCACGGGATGCTCGCCAGGCTCCAATTCGCCACCTGGCCGGGCGTGTAGTCCCCCTCGAGCCCTCCGAGGGTCGCGTTCGAGCAGTCGATCCCGACGACGTGAGAGGAGAGTCCGAGGAGGAACATCGAATCCATCACGTTCGGTCCGAGCACGGCCACGCGAGCCGGGTCGCGCGGGACCGAGATCGTCCGGCCGAGGTCGTCGGTCACCGTCACGCCCGACGAGGGGGATGCGGCGGGGCGAAGCTCAAGATAGAGCGCCGTGCCGCCCACCGACGCGCCGGCGACCACAAGGAGGATCACGATCACCAGAGCGAGCGGCACGCCCCGACGCGTCGGTCGAGCTTCGGGCTGGTTCAATGACATTAGACTTCAGTCAAACGCTGTTTCATATAAGGATTCACGACCCATGCGTCGTAGGCCCGCGAAAGCGCCGGTGGGGCCCATCGCCGCCCCGTTCCCTCGGGCAGCGGTGTGAAAAACGCTAAACCCTGCGACGCTCCCGGTTGGCGGGAGGGAGCATAGGCTAACTTGGCAGACCAGCGGGCTCCAGTCAGGGTGACCTCTGGGTCCCCTGTGAACTGATTGGGTCTGCGGAGGGGCGCGCCGCGCCCCCATGACGAGTGACTGGAGCGCGCGGAGAGACCCGCATATGGGGGTTCAAATCCCCCTGCTCCCACTACTCTCCGCGCGCCCGCCGGCCTCGGGGCCGCGGGGCCCCTCGCACGAGAGCCGACTACAGACTGACCACGATGTCCGGCGGGTTTGGCGCCAAGGCGGCGTAGAGGTCGGGGAAGCACCCCACGTGCAATCCGTCGATCGCGTTCTTGAGTCGAATCTTTTCCGGAGCGGCTTTCGCGCGCGCGGATCGGCGATCGGGGTTGCACCACACTGGTTCTCCTTCCGCGAGCCCTCGATCCAGGGCGCACATGTCACAGACGCCGAGCCAGATGTTGTGCTGTTTGGCGACCTTGGCCAGGCGTTCTCCGAGAGGGTCCCCCTTGCGCAGCGCGTAGGCGTTGTCGTCGAAAAAGAACATGCCCACGACCTCGACGCCGTGAGTGCCGGCCTCGAGCTGCGGGAGGATCATCTGGCCGAGCTTGTAGTCCACGGTATGCCCCGACGTCATGAACACGTACGCTACCTTCATGGCGGACCTCCCGAGCCGACCTCGGCTATATAATCTGAGGGAACCGGCCCCCGCCGGAGCCCGGATGATCGAGGATCCGAGGCCCGGCGGCGCCGTCGCCTCCTCCTTCGCTGGCCGCGGCTCACCGGGATTTCCTCTCGGTCCGTTGGCGTCCGGGGGTCGCGTGAAAGGCGCTTGACCTACGGCTTATGGTCGCGTGACACCCCCTTGTCCGTGATGCCAGAATCCCTCGTGGTGGGGTTGCCGAAGTCCCGCGTCGTGGTCGACGCCGAGCGTTGCAAAGGCTGCGACCTCTGCGTCGTCGTCTGCCCGCAGAGGAACCTGCACCTGTCCGAGAGGTTCAACCGGATGGGGTACCACCCCGTGGAGTTCCGCTACCACGGGGGCCGTGGCGACTGCACGGCCTGCGGGCTCTGCTACTGGGTGTGCCCGGACTTCGCGATCACCGAGGTGTCGAGGTTGCGCCCATGAACGCCGACCGGGACTTCCTGAAGGGGAACGAGGCGCTCGCCTACGGCGCACTCCGGACCGGGCTCAACGCGTACTACGGCTATCCGATCACACCGTCCAGCGAGATCCCCGAGACCCTCGCGGCCGAGTTCGGCCGGGGCACGTATCCCGAGTTCCGCGCGTTCGTCCAGGCGGCGAGCGAACTCGAGGCGATCAACATGACCATCGGGACCGCCGCGACGGGCGCGAAGGCGATGACCGCGACGTCGGGCCCGGGGTTCAGCCTGAAGCAGGAAGGGATCTCGTACGCCGCCGCGATGGAGCTTCCCCTCCTCATCGTGGACGTGAATCGATCCGGACCGGGGCTGGGCAACCTCGGGCCGGAGCAGAGCGATTACTTCCAGGCGACGAAGGGAGGGGGCCATGGCGGATACCGGAACATCGTGCTCGCCCCGGACTCCGTGCCCGAGATGGCGCTCTTTCCCTCGCTCGGCTTCGAGCTCGCGTTCCGTTACCGGATGCCCGTGATCCTCCTCGCCGATGCGTTCCTCGGTCAGCTCAAGGAGGACCTCACGTTCCCCGAGGTTCCGGCGCGGGAGTTCGACACCTCCTGGGCGGTCACCGGAGCCCGGGGGGACCACCGCCATGTGCTCTCGTCCCTCCATCTCGAGCTCCCCGATCAGAGCCGACACGTCGAGCACCTCCGCAGCAAGTACGAGGAGATCGTAGGGGCCGAACAGCGATCCGAGGAGATCGCTACGGCGGACGCGGAGGTCGTGATCGTGGCGTACGGGATCTGCGCCCGTCTGGCGCGCGCTGCGGTCCGCTCCTTACGGGATCGATCGGTCCGCGTCGGGCTGCTGCGCCCGATCACGCTCGCTCCGTTCCCCCAGGATCGTCTCAATGCCCTCATCGATGGGGGGGTGCGGAACCTCCTGGTCGTCGAGCTCAACTCCGGGCAGATGGTCGAGGACGTCCGTCTCGTGGCCGAAGGCCGCGCCCGGGTCGAATCGCTCGAGCGCGTCGGAGGGCTTCTCCCGTCGTCGGGCGAGGTCGAGGCCGCGGCGGAGGACCTGACGAGCTCGGGCGACCTCAGGTCAGCGCTGGAGGCGATGGTCCAATGATCGGAGCGCAGGAACTCTACGAGACCAAGCTCGGCCCCCTCCCGACCCTGACGGGAAAGCCGACGCACTACTGCGCCGGATGCGAGCACGGGACGCTCACTCGCTTGATCGCGAGCGCGCTCGAAGATCTCGGAGCGCGCGAGCGGACCGTCCTCGTGAGCAGCGTGGGATGCAGCGTACTCGCGCACGAGTACCTCAACGTGGACGCGGTACAGGCTCCCCACGGCCGGGCCCCGGCAGTGATGGCCGGCATCAAGCGGGTCCGTCCCGACCTACTGGTCTTCTCGATCCAGGGGGACGGCGACGCGGCCTCGATCGGACTTCTCGAGCTGCTCTACGCGGCGAACCGGGGAGAGCCGATCACGATCTTTCTCGTCAACAACGCCATCTACGGAATGACCGGGGGTCAGATGGCTCCGACGACTCCGGAAGGGATGGTCACCACGACGACGCCCTTCGGCCGGGACCTCCACCAGACCGGGCCACCTCTCGACGCGTCGAAGCTCGTCGCGTCGCTCGAGGGGCCGGCCTACGTCAAGCGGGTGTTCCTACCGGTCACACCGACCCCGTCCCCGGAGTTCTTCAACGCGCGGGGAGCGCTCGAGGGGGCCCGGGCCGTCCGCCACGCGTTCGAGGTCCAGCAGAAAGGAGGATTCGCGTTCGTAGAGTTCGTCAGCACGTGCAGCGTGAACTGGAAGCTCTCCGTCCTCGAATCCAAGCGCTACGCGGCGAAGGTGCTCGCGCCGCTGTTCCCCGCAGGGCTCTACCGGGACCGCTTCGGCGTGGAGGCGCGATGAAGACCGAGGTCATCGTCGCAGGACACGGGGGCCAGGGCGTGCTCGAGCTCGCGAACTGGCTCGCGTACTTCCATCTCGTCAACGGCCGCCACGTCGCGTACACCCCGTCCTACGGCCCCGAGACCCGCGGAGGGAAGGTCAAGTGCTACGTGGTCGCCTCCGACGAACCGATCGACTCGCCGATCGTCGAAGCGCCGGACCTCTTGATCGCGATGAACATCCCCTCGCTCGACTACCTCCCTTTGCTGAAGTCGGGCGGGACCCTGCTCGTCAACAGCTCCCTCGTCCAGGAGGTGCCGGGCCGGAGCGATGTGATCGTCGTAGAGGTACCGGCGATCGACCTCGCCGCTGCTCTCGCGCCGTACAGCCCCGTGCCCGGTAAGGATACCTCGATCGCGGCGAACAGCGTGATGCTCGGGGCGGTCCTCGCGATCGCGCATGATGATTGGGCTCGCGAGCAAGCGCTGATCGAAGGGGTGTTCCGGCACTTCCTGACCGACCGGAAGGCCGCCTACATTCCTCTGAACGTGCAGGCGGTGAAGTCGGGGTTCGAGTTCACCTCGCGGCTCGAGGCCTCATCCGTCGCGAGCCCCGCCCCGCCGCTCGCAGCGACCGCGCGCTAGCGCCTCCGTCGTCGCCCCGGGCCTCGGGCACTTCGGCCCGGGCCGCGCCGCGGCGAGCTCGGCGGTGGGCGTAGGCATCCGGTCGGCCGAGAATCCCGGGTCGGAGGGCGGTCTCGACTCCGCCACCGGACGACGCGTCCCGATCGTCGAGATCTCTCGACGTTCGATGACGAGAACGCCAGAGAACGACGGGAGAGCGAGGAGCGAGACGCTGCTACCCTTCCCTGACCTCCCCGACCACGGAATGAGGTTACGGTCGTCGCTCCTCGCGAAACACTCGAGCGAGGTGGGACAGATGAAGCGTCAGTCATCCCGGTTTGACTTACCCCGGATTGACTCCTCTTTTAACTCGAAGCGCATCCTCACCTCGCCATGGTCGGGATCCGAAAGCTGAAGAAAATCTGGCTCGACGGGAGGCTCGTCGATTGGGACTCGGCCCAGATCCATGTGCTCTCGCACGGTCTCCACTACGGATACTCCGTCTTCGAAGGGATTCGATGCCACGACACTCCCCGGGGGTCGGCGATCTTCCGCCTCGACGAACATCTCGACCGGTTCTACAACAGCGCGAAGGTCTACCGGATGTCGGTCCCGTTCGACCGGGCCACCCTCCGGCAGGCGTGCATCGACCTCGTCCGGGCGAACGGGGTCCCCGAGGCGTACCTGCGCCCGATCGCGTTCTCCGGTTACGGACAGATGGGCCTTGACCCGACCCAGAGCCCGATCCAGGTCGCGGTCGCGATGTGGGAATGGGGCGCGTATCTCGGGGCCGACGGCGTCGACCGGGGGGTCCGCGCCACGATCTCGAGCTGGGCGCGCATCGATTCGCGGTCGCTCCCGCCTCAGGCGAAGTGCTCGGCGAACTACGCGAACTCGGGGCTCGCGAAGATGGAAGCCGTGAGCGGAGGGTACGACGAGGCGATCCTCCTCAATACCCAGGGGATGGTCGCCGAGGGCCCTGGCGAAAACGTCTTTCGGGTGAAGAAGGAGGTCGTCAGCACCCCGCCCGCAAGCTCCGGGATCCTGCGCGGGATCACCCGCGACACCGTGATCCGGTTCGTTGCGGACGAGGGCCTCGTGTTCCAGCGGACCGATTTCACCCGAGAGGAGCTCTTCTCCGCCGACGAGCTGTTCTTCTGCGGGACGGCGGCGGGCATCACGCCGATCCGGGAGGTCGACGGCCGCCCGATCGGAACGGGCGCTTACCCGATCACCCGGCGCCTGCAGCAGCGCTACGAGGCCGCCCTGCACGGTCGGTCGGAGGAGTACGCGAGCTGGCTCACCTACGTCGAGCCGGTGCCGCTGGCGCCGTCGATAAGCGGGATGCGCTCCGCGGGCCGCTCCGGCCGGGCGTCGCGGGAGCCGAAGGGGTGACAGCGCCGAGCTCGGCCCGGGCCGCCCCCGCGCCGCTGCCCCCGTCCCGCGGCCGCGAGCTCCTCGACACTCCGCTGCTCAACAAGGGCACCGCGTTCTCGCAGGCCGAACGAGCCGTCCTGGACCTGAACGGCCTGCTTCCGCCGCAGGTCGAGACCCTTTCCGAGCAGGTCGAGCGCGCCTACAACGCGTTCCAGAGGAAGCCCGACGACCTCGAGCGACACATCTTCTTGCGCGCGCTCCAGGACACGAACGAGGTCCTGTTCTACCGCCTCCTCCTCGATCACATGGAGGAGATGATGCCGGTCGTGTACACTCCGGTGGTCGCGGTGGGATGTCAGGAGTTCAGCCACATCTACCGGCGGCCGAGGGGCCTGTTCATCTCGTACCCGCTTCGGGACGTCATCCCCCAGCTCCTCCGCAACCGACCGAACCCCGAGGTCGATGTGATCGTGGTGACCGACGGGGAACGCATCCTCGGCATCGGCGACCAAGGGGTCGGCGGACTCGGGATCCCGATCGGAAAGCTCTCGCTCTACACGCTCATCGGCGGGATCCGTCCGGAGCGAACGCTCCCGATCGTGCTCGATGTGGGAACTAACAACACCGAGCGCCTGAGCGATCCCGAGTATCTCGGCTGGCGTCACCCTCGGGTCACCGGACCCGAATATTTCGAGTTCGTGGCCCGATTCGTGGACGCCGTCAAGCACGAGCTGCCGAACGCCTGCCTGCAGTGGGAGGACTTCGCGGCGGCGCACGCTCGCCCCATTCTGGAGCGGTACCAGGACGAGCTGCTCACCTTCAACGACGACATCCAGGGCACGGCCGCGGTGACCCTCGGCGTCCTTCTCGGCGCGATCCGCACCGCCGGGACGTCCTTGAAGGACCAGATCATCGTGATCTTCGGAGCGGGGTCCGCCGGCGTCGGCGTGGCGGACTACCTGCGGCTGTCGATGGTCGGAGCCGGGCTGAGCGACACCGAAGCCCGCCGCAGATTCTGGCTGATCAACTCCAAGGGGGTCGTCCGCGAGGGACGCACCGATCTCACCCCCGCGCAGCGCGTCTTCGCTCAGCCCGAGAGCGCGATCTCGCCCCTATCGCCGGGGGCCGGAGGCACGGTCGGGCTCGCCGAAGTGGTCCGGGCGGTCCATCCGACGATCCTGATCGGCCTGTCCACCGTCGGCGGAGCGTTCACCGAGGAGATCGTGCATGAGATGGCGCGCGCGGTCGAGCGACCGATCGTCCTTCCTCTCTCGAACCCCACCACGCGCTCGGAGGCCCGGCCGGAGGACCTACTCCCGTGGAGCCTCGGGCGCGCCCTCGTCGCGACCGGTTCCCCCTTCCCTCCCGTGTACTACGGGGGCCGGACGTTCCGGATCGCGCAGTGCAACAACGTCTACATCTATCCCGCCCTGGGCCTCGGGCTCGTCGCGAGCCGCGCCCGCCGCGTGACGGAGCGCATGATCCTCGCCGCCGCTCGCGCGCTCGGGGAGAACGCCCCGGCGGCGAAGGAACCGGACGCCCCGCTCCTCCCGGCCCTCGAGGACCTGAGGTCGGTGGCGATCGAGATCGCCGTCGCGGTCGGGCAGGCGGCCCAACAGGAGAACGTCGCCCCCGCGTGCTCGGTCGCAGAGCTGCGGGCCCGTGTCGCCGGGGAGCAATGGCTGCCGGTCTACCCGCACTACGTGGCGGAGTAGGCCCGCCGATCCCTCAGGGCTCCGCGCGAGGATCGCCGTCCGACCGCGGGCTCCGTTACGGCCCCCCTACCCCACCGCCACCGCACCGACCGCGATCGGTCGGCGGAGGAACCGTCGAACCTCCTCGACGACCTGGTCGCGGAGCACCGAGGACCCGGCCGCATCGCGCTCGAGCGCGGCCGAGATGTTGGGGTCAGCTGCCTGCTCGAGGCAGCGAAGGGCAAACGACTCCTCGTACTTCGCCCAGGCGCGGTCCGAGAACGCCCCGCTGCGGAGCAGCGAGGCGAGGAGTTCGCGCGCGAGGAACTGGCTCTTGCGGTAGTCCGAGACCAGGCTCTCGAGCACGCGGATCCGCTGCGCCATTCGTTCCTGGTCTTGGCGGATCTCGCCGTACTGAACGTCGGGGCTGTCCGGCCCGGACGTGGAGGTCGGGATCGGCTCGCGGTGTCGGCGGAACCGGCGCCCCCGGGACTCCGGCTGCCCCAAATGCGGGAGCGCCTCGGGTACCAAGTGGACGAGGCGATTGACCCGTCGCTCGTGCATCTCGTTCACGTACCGTCCCCAGAGCTGAACGGCTTCGAGCAGGTAGTCGGCATCGACCCGTACCCCCTCGCTCAAGCGATCGGAGAGCTCGGCAATCCGGTCGAGGAGCGGATAGAGGACGAGGTCGTCCTCCTTCCGGAGCTCTTGCGCGAACTCGGTACGTACGTCGGCAGAGATCGAAGCGGTCCTGATGGTCGCGGCCGGGGCGGACATGGTACGCAGGTGGCGCCGCGAAGAATAAAGGCCGGCGTCAAGCGAGGTTGACCACGGGCTCGATCCGGCTCGACCGTGTCGCCCGGTGCTGTTTCCGGCCGCGTCCTTCGGCGCTCGTCAGCCGGAGTTGACGGGACGTTGATACTTCCCGGAACGCCGTCGAGGGTCGATGCCGTACCTGCGCCGTCCTCCTCGGAAGCGTGCCGTTCCGCCCAAGGAACCTCCCGCGTTCGCCTCGCCCGCCGCCTTCTTGCCGTACAACGTGCCGGTCTCGGATGTCCTCAGCAGACCCGCGATCCTGGTCGGGACCGAAGCATCGCTGTTCGACGCGATGGTCCTGATGCGCACGCATGGGGTCACCGGACTTCCCGTGATCGATGCCTCGGGAGCGGTCGTGGGCGTTCTGAGCCAGAAGGACCTGGCCCGACTGGTCGCGGGATCGTCAGCGTTCCCGGCGATCACCGGGGTCCTCGATGTCCTCATGGCCGGTCTCGGCGATCAGCCCAACGTCACGATGCGCCGGCTGCGCAGGCTGCTCGAACAGACCCGGGTGCGGGAGGTGATGTCGAGCCCCGCGCTCGTCATCCGCCCTTCGGCCACGCTCGAGTTCGCCGCCCAGGTCATGCGGGAGAACGACATCAACCGCCTCCCCGTCGTCGAGGACGATCGGCTGATCGGCGTCGTCACGCGGAGCGACCTCCTCCGAGCGCTGATCCCCGCCGAAGCGACCGCGTAGGCTCGCCGACGGCCCGCGGGCCGCGCGGTCGGTCCCCGTGCCTTTCGCCCCCTCACAGGACGCCAAGGCCCGGCAGCGCCTCGTTCGCGGCGTCGAGCGAGAGCCGAGTGTAGCGAGCGAGGGAGCGGGCACCGTCCGCGTCGAGGGCGAGCGCGGGGGTCGACCAGTGGAGCGCGACCGTATCGCCCTTCTCCACGCCCGGCAGCACCCGCGGGTCGAAACGGACCTCGGTCGTCCTCTCGGATCCGAGAGCGAGCCGTCCGCCCACGATCTCAAGAGGCCGACAGCGCAGGGTGAGCGTGGCGCGGTCCGTGCGCACCACGTCGCCCCATCCCGGGCGACAGGCGTCCATGTTCGCGAGCGTCGTCGGTACGTGGCCGGTCACGTTCCCTACCCCCACGAACGTCACGTGAAAGGCGTGGTGCGGGATCGGGTGCTCGGGAAGGTGCTCGAGGAGCCGGCGCGCGAGGGAGCGGGGCAGTCCTCGACGGGTGAGGAGCTCGAGGAGCTCGACGAAGTCCCGTCGCTCGAACGAGTCCAAGAGATCGTTCCCGATCCAGTACGCTCGGACGACGTCGAGGTCGAAGGGATCCCGGCCGTGCTTGCGTCCGATGAGCTCGAGGTACGGCAGCAGCGCTTCGAATCGGCGCAGCCGGTCCCGAGCGAGCGCGAGGTCCGTCCCTTCCGTGATCGCCCGGTAGAGAACGGCCTCCGCGCCGGACGGACCACAGAACTCAAGCCGGTTCGTCGCGATGCTGAAGCGCGCACACAGCGCGACGCCGTCCATGGCGACCGCCCCCGGCTAGGTCTCGGGTCGCGGAGTCCCGCCGCGCGCGACGGACCGCCAGGCGTCCCGCAGGAGCGATCGCCCGATCGCGACGCCGACCCCGGCGGCGACGATCACTGCCCCCGCGACCTCCCCGACCGTAAAGGGACTCCGCGCGATGAGTACGTCCAGCAGCCACGTCACCGGGAAGCCGAGGACGAGCACCGACGTGGCCACTCCGACCTCCACGCGGCGGAGGCCGGCGTACCACGTGGTGACGAACGCTGTCAAGAGGATCGCGCTGATCGCGACCCACTGCCACTGCCCGCCGCTCAGCGATCCGATCGCGCCGAGCTGGGCGGTCGCGCCGAGATAGGCGACCAGGAACACGGCGCCGAAGCCCATGCGTCCGAGGGCGACGGTCGGCGACGGAAGGTCCCGGAGCACGCGGCGCGACAGGGTGTATTCTGCGGCCCAGAGCACCGTCGCGGCGAACACGTAGGCCGTACCATCGGTCCAGATCGGCGCGACGAGGGAAAGAAGCAGGAGGTTGCCGCCGAGCAGGAGGACCGCCGCGGCCGTCACCCTCCAGTGGAACCGCTCCCGAAGGAAGACGATCCCGAACACGGTGGCGAACAGGAAGAGCGTACGGTAGGCGAACGAGGCCGTCGCGGCGCCCCCCGCGGCCGCGGCGAGCTCGATGCCGCGAAAGAACAGGAGGAACGGGATCGCCCCGCCGATGAGGCCGATCAGCGCGAGCCGCGCCCAGTCGATCCCCCGGAGCCGGGCCCGCACGGTGCGCGAGCCGAGCAGGGCGATCGGAACGAGGAGGAGCGTGGTCGCGAGGTTGCGCGCTGTGACGAACGCGTCCGAGTTCGTCCCCTGAACGGCATACGCGTTGACGAACGTCGAGACCCCGCTGATGATGGCCGTCAGGAGGACGAGCCACAGTCCGAGCCCGATCCACGAGGGTCGAGCGCTCGACGGAACCGACATCCAGAGCGTCTCGCCTCCGTGGGCTGAGCCGTCAGTCGGCTCGGGCCTCGCCCGTCGCCCCCGGGGCTGACGACGAGCTCCATTCGGACAACTGGCGAACGTACTCGAGCGCTTCGAGGGCCTCGGACTCAGGAATCACCGCCGTGGCGAACCCGGCGTGAACGATGACGTAGCTTCCGACGGTCGCCTCGGGGGCATAGAGAAGGTTGACCGACCTCACAGTTCCCCCGAAGTCCACCCGAGCGAGCCGGAGCTCCCCGTCCGCGGCGTCGATGCTGAGGACCTTTCCCGGGACCGTAAGGCACATCGCGGTGGGTTCGCAAGGGTCGCCGCTTTATCAAGTCGGCGTCGGGGAGCGCGCTCCGCGAATCCGTTTCGTGCCCCTCTGGGGGCGTCAGGAGCCGGCCGCCGGATCCCCAACCCCTTCAACGGCGGTGAGCACGATCTCGCCCGCCCGGGGATCATCGAGGTCCTGCGAGTCCTCGACGACCAGCTCCGCACCGTCCGCTCGAGTCCCCCGGGCGACGTCGGCCCACATCGGACCGATCGCCGAAGCGGAGACGTGGGAGAGGGCGCCGGCCCAGAGCCGGATGCGCGTGACCTGTCGAAGCCCCTCGGCCGTGGCGACCTCGTCGACCTTGCGGACGAGGTCCCGGAGGAGGGCCTGCTCATGCATCCGCGTTCCCTCGACCGCCGGCCGTCCGTTCCCACTCGGCGATCTCCCGCTCGATCCGCTGCACGACGACCGGGACCGCGGCCGCGACCGCCGCGGTGAACCCGATGCCCCTACTGAGGTCGTCGGCCTCGATCCCGTAGACGACGAGGTGACGCGGCATGCGACCGAGCGACTCGCCGAGGCGAGCGATCTCGACGAGCGAGATCCCGTGGGTGGAGTCGGTCGTAGCCGGGGGAAGGGCGGCGATCTCGCTCGGCCCGGCCCGCACGATCCCGCCGGGCGGTCCCGTCGATCTCGTGGCATCGACCGCTACAGCGAGGTCCCGATCCGCCCATAGGTCGAGGAGGGCCGTCGGGTCTCCCGACAGCTCGACGACCTCCGCCCGGGAGCCGAGCCGGCTCCGCAGCGCGCGAGCGACGGCGAGACCGCAGCCGTCGTCCCGCCGATGCTCGTTGCCGATCCCGACCACGAGGGGAACGGCCGCATCGGGCGCCGCCGGCTCGGGCATGGGGATTGGACGACCCCCGGTCTAGTCCCGGGCGAGCTCGAGCCGCAGGAAGTGGGTCGCGCAGGAGATGCAAGGGTCGTGGTTGCGGATCGCCCGCTCGCACGCATCGGTGAGCGGAGCGTCGGCCAGGTCGATCGACCGCTCGACCAGATGACGCAGGTCCTCCTCGATCCGCTTCTGGTTCTGGGAGGTGGGGGCGACGATCCGGGCGTCCTCGATCGTCCCCCCGCTGGCCAGACGGTATCGGTGGTAGAGCATGCCGCGCGGAGCCTCGGTGATAGCGGCCCCGCTCACCGGCGAGGCGACGGAGGGGAGGGGCACGGACGGGGAGTCGGGCAGGACGTACCGGTCGATGATCGCGAGTCCCTCCTCGCACGCCTGGGCGGTCTCGATCGCCCGGACGATGATGCTCTGGTAGGGGTTGCGGACAACGTGGCCCAGTCCCGTCTCCCGCGCGAGCGAGGCGGCGCGCGGGCGAAGCCGATCGTAGTTGAGCGCGTAGCGGGCGAGCGGGCCGACGAGGTAGGGGTTTCCGTCCTTGCGGACGGATTGCAGGGCGTTCGAATGGGGCACCTGGATCTCGCGGAACTCTTCCTCGAAATCGTCCACCGCAATCTGGAGGCCGCGGCTCGACACGACGTCGCCCTCGTTCATCGGGTACTCGCTCGCGTGGCGCAGCGCGACGAAGTCGTAGTCCTCCTCCACATCGGGAAAATCGAGACCGGCGGCGAACCGGGCCGTGGCCTCGGCGAGCGTGAACGCCGACTCGAGCTCGGGGCGGAAGCCGTCCAGCTCCGCGCGCGTCGGGCAGCGATAGAAGCCTCCCACCCGAACGTTGATCGGATGGATCTCTCGACCGCCGAGCAGCTGCATCAGGGCGTTACCGATCTTCTTCAGCCGGAGCCCTTGCTGCACGAGTTCGCGATGGTCCTTCGCCATGCGGATCGCGTCCGGGTAGCCGAGGAAGTCGGGAGCGTGGAGCAGGTAGATGTGGAGCGCATGGCTCTCGATCCACTCCCCGCAGTACAGCAGGCGACGCAGGTCGCGTAGCGGGCCGCCCACCGAGACCCCGAGCGCCCGCTCCATCGCGTGGCACGCGCTCATCTGGTAGGCCACCGGACAGATGCCGCAGATCCGAGCGGTGATGTCCGGGGCCTCCCGATACGAGCGGCCGCGCAGGAACGCCTCGAAGAAGCGAGGGGGCTCGAAGATCCGAAGCTCCACGTGCTCGACCGTCGCGTTGTGGATGCGCACGATCAGGGCTCCTTCCCCCTCGACGCGGGCGAGGTAATCGACGGCGATCGTTCGGTCGGTCATGGCGGGCTCGAGGCCTCCGCGACCGACTCGGTCGCGGCGCGGAACGCCGGTGCGGCAGCGTTGAAGGTCGAGAAGAACCGGCGGACCGCCGCGGGCGTCATCCCGGTGTGCTCGAGGAGCGGGATCAGCGCCGCCGTGTTCGGCGAGTCCATCGGGCCAAAGCAGCCGTAGCATCCCCGATGGAACGCCGGGCAGATCGCACCGCAGCCGGTCTGGGTGACCGGCCCGAGGCAGGGTGCGCCGTGCGCGACCACGACGCAGACGTTGCCTCGGCGCTTGCACTCGATGCAGACGCTCTCCGTCGGAACGTTCGGGACCCGATCGACGAGGAAGGCCGAGATCACCTCGAGCAGCTGGGACTTGTCGATCGGGCAGCCGCGAAGCTCGAAGTCGACCGCCACGTGCTCGCGGATCGCGGTCGAGCTCGCGAGGGTCGTGATGTACTCGGGCCGAGCGTACACGACCCGGCGGTACTCCTCGACGTCCGCAAAATTGCGGAGGGCCTGGATGCCGCCGGCCGTCGCGCAGGCTCCGATCGTCACGAGGAACCGCGACTGAGCCCGCACCTCCCGGATCCGACGGGCGTCTTCGGCGGTCGTGATCGATCCCTCGACCAACGAGAGGTCGTACGGACCCTCGACGACCGCGCGGGACGCCTCTCGGAAGTTCGCGATCTCCACCGCGTCTGCGACGGCGAGCAGCTCGTCCTCGCAGTCGAGCAGCGTCAGTTGACAGCCGTCGCACGAAGCGAACTTCCAGACGGCGACCCGTGGGGGCCGTCGCGTTGCCATCTCAGACCTCCCGGAGCATCATCCGCGCCTTGACGTCACGATAGGAAAAGATCGGCCCATCCCGGCAGACGAACGACGGTCCGTACTGGCAGTGGCCGCACAGGCCGACCGCGCACTTCATGTTCCGCTCCATCGACAGCCAGATCGCGCGGTCCGGCACGCCCATTCGGTCCAAGGCCTGGGCGGTGAGGCGCATCATGATCTCGGGACCGCAGAGGAACGCGGTCGTCCGGGCCGCGTCGACCCGTGTGTCGGGGAGCCGGGCGGTGACGAGCCCCACGTCCCCGTACCAGTCGCGCCCCGCGGCGTCGACCGTCACTTGGAACCGGACCCCGGGTCGCGACCTCCACGTCTGGAGCTCGTCGTAGTAGACGAGATCCTTCGGAGATCGGGCCCCGTAGATCACCTCGATTCGATCGAACCGGTCCCGGTGGGCCAGTATCTCGTAGAGGGCCGGCCGGAGCGGGGGCAGGCCGAGTCCGCCAGCGACGATCAGCAGGTCCCCCTGCGTCGCCCGGTCGATCGGCCAGCCGGTCCCGAACGGGCCACGCACTCCGATCGTCTCGCCCGGAGTGGCTTGGGTCAGGGAGGCGGTGATCTTCCCCGCGGAACGGATCGTATGGACGAGCTCGCGAGGATGGGTGCGATCGCCGCTGATCGAGATCGCGACCTCGCCGAGAGGGAACCGGTAGAGCATGTTGAACTGTCCGGCGGAGAACTCGAGGGGAGGGGTCCCGGGTCGGGGCCGGAGCACGAGGGTGACCGTGTCGGGCGTTTCGGCGGTGCGGCTGACCACCTCGTACGGAAGCGGCAGGAACGGGTCGGGCACTGCTTCGGCCGGGGCGGCCATTCGCTCAGACGCCATAGATGTCCAGGATCTGGAGCCGGGCCATCTCCAGTCGTTCGCCGATCACGGGTACGAGCCGCAGAAGGAACCAGTAGCCGTCCTCCGGTCGAGCTTCGAACGCCTCGCGAAGGACTTCGGCGTCAAGGACGAGGGCGCGGGTCGCCTTCACCGCGCGGGCGTCGAACCGCCACCGGTAGGGCGGAACGAGCCACGACCAGCCAAGGACGTCGCGCGGTCCCACGGTTTGGATCGTCAACTTCGGCCGGTCCGGCGCGCCGAGCTCGAGCGCCACCTTGCCCAGGAAGAGCAGGTAGAACGATCGCGCCGGATCCCCTTCGTGGAAGAGGAACTCCCCTGCTTCCCAGGTCGCCTCGGTGGCGTGGTGGCCGACCCGTTCTACGAACGCGGGATCGGCCCCCTGGAAGAACGGGTGGTCGGCGACCCTCAGAGGGGGGTCAGATCGGACGTGCCCGCTCATGGTTTCGCCCCCGGCTTCGACGGGACGGTCCGTATCGCCGCGACCTCTTCCGTGATGTCGATCCCCACCGGGCACCATGTGATGCACCGACCGCATCCGATGCAGCCGGACGTGTCGAACTGGTCGTACCACCCGGCGAGCTTGTGGGTCAACCACTGACGGTACCGCGAGAGTCCGCTCTTCCGTACGCTCGAGCCGTGCAGCGAGGTGAACTCGAGATTGAAGCACGAGTCCCACCGTCGCCACCGCTCCACACGATCTCCGCCGAGATCGGGCACCTCCTCGGTCGTATGGCAGAAGCAGGTCGGGCACACCATCGTGCAGTTGGTGCACGATAGACAACGCCGCGCAACGATCTCCCACCGGGGATGCTCGGGATTGCTGAGCAGAAGGTCGTGGATCCCATCGACGTTGAGGGTTCGTCCCATCGACGCCGCGGTTCGCGCGACGATCTCGTTCGCCGCCTCGGTGTCCGGCCCCTCGGCCGGGCCGAGCGGCACATCGACCAGTACGGCGGCGCCCGCCTCCGTGCCGACCTCGACCAGGAAATAGTGCCGTGCGGGACTCAAGATCTCGGTGAGGGCGAGGTCGAAGCCGCGGCGGACCGCAGGGCCGGTCCCCATCGAGACGCAGAAGCACGTGCCCCCCGCTTGACCGCATTGCACGGCGATCCGGAGCAGCCGCGTCCGTCGCGCGTGGTAGCCGGGGTCGTGGACCTTGCCGTCGAACACCCGGTCGCTCACGTCGAGCCCGGCGAGCTCGCAAGCGCGCATCCCCAGGAATGCGAACGCGACCTCCTCCCGCGGCTCTGGAGCGATCTCGAAGGACGTCCCGGTCTTGTGCGCGGTCCAGAGTCTCTCCCGAGAGGGGAACAGGTACTTCTTCCAGGAGTGCGGACCGACGTTGAAGCCGAAGACCGCGGAGTCGGTCCTCCGTTCCAGCCGATACGTCCCGGCGTCCTGGCGGTCCGTCCACCCGATCGGAAGGTCCTCCTCCCGCCCGATCTCGCCGTACACGATCGCTCCGTCCCGGATCGTCGGGCCCACGACCCGGTAGCCCGCGGACCGGAGGGCCGAAAGGAGGTGCGCGAGATCCTTCCGTTCGAGCGTCCGCTTTTCGCCGACGGTCAACGCGTTCATCGACCGGCCCCGATCTGAGCTTCTCCGGCGCTCGGGAAGGTATCGCCTTTCTTAGGGGTTCCCACGGGAGCTGCGGGCGGGATAGGTCCCGACCCCCGGCGTCGGGAGGGTCGGCCCCCGGATCCCGACGCCCGAGACTTTTAACGGGCGGAGTCTGTGCGCCGCGCGCCTCATGCGCACGGTACCCGAGATCGCGGCCGCACTCGGCCTCCCCGCGGAGGCGGTTCATCCCGCGGGTGCCGCGGTCGGCAAGGTCCCCGTCGCCGTGGTCCGGGAGCTCGCCGCCACCCATCGCCGGGGGCGCCTCGTCTTGGTCACGGGGATGACCCCCACCCGCCACGGCGAAGGCAAGACGGTCACCGCGATCGGACTCGTCGACGCGCTCGTGGCCCGAGGACGCACCGCGGTGGTAGGGCTGCGCCAGCCCTCGCTCGGTCCCGTGTTCGGGGTCAAGGGCGGAGCGACGGGGGGCGGGCGTGCGACCGTCGAGCCGTCCACGCACATCAACCTCGGGTTCACCGGCGACATCCATGCGGTCGCGGCGGCCCACAACCTTCTCGCGTCGCTCGTCGATAACCACCTGTACCACGGCAACGCGCTCGACATCGAGCGGAGCCGTGTCGTCCTACCGCGAACGCTCGACATCGAGGACCGCGCGCTCCGGCACGTGGTGACCGGGACCGGTAACGACCCTCGGATGCCGGCGAGGGAAGGCTCGTTCGTGATCGCCGCCGCGTCCGAGGTGATGGCGATCCTGGCGCTCGCGAAGGACTACTCCGACCTCAAGGATCGCCTCGGTCGGATCCTCGTGGGGTTCCGCGGAAACGGCGAACCCCTGCATGCCTCCACGCTCCGGGCCGAGGGGGCCATGGCCGCGGTGCTGCGGGATGCGCTCGAACCGAACGTGGTCCAGACCGCCGGCGGCTCGCCGGCGATCGTGCACGCCGGTCCGTTCGCCAATATCGCGCACGGCACCTGCAGCCGGCTCGCGATCGAACTGGCGCTAGCGACCGCGGAGTACGGCGTCGTCGAAGCGGGGTTCTCCACCGAGCTCGGCGCCGAGAAGTTCGTCGACATCGTCACCCCGGTGCTCGGCATCGATGTCGACGCAGCCGTCCTGGTCGTCACGCTCCGGGCGCTCCGCGTCCACGGTGGGGCGAGCGACGATGCCTCCGCGACCGCCAACGTTGCGGCGACGCAGCGGGGACTCGCGAACCTGGAGCAGCACCTCGCCAACATGGACGCGCTGGGGATCCCCGCGGTCGTCGCGCTCAACCGATTCCCCGGAGACAGCGCCGAGGAAATCGAGGCGGTCACCGAATTCGGACGTGCGCACGGCACCGCCGTGGTCGAGTCCCGAGCCTTCGAGCAAGGGGGATCGGGTTGTCTCCAGCTCGCCGAGGCGGTCGAGGGGATCGCGGCGCTCGGACGCCACAGCCGACCGATCGTCGCCCCGGACGCGTCGCCGGTCGACCAGGTCCGGACGATCGTCACGCGTCTCTACGGCGGATCGGGCGTCTCGCTCCTCGCCGAGGCCGAACGTGACCTCGACGAACTTCGCCGCATCGGGGAGACCGCCGGCCCGGTCTGTGTCGCGAAGACCCAGCTCTCGCTCTCCGACGACCCTCATCGGATCGGCCGTCCGGAGGGCTTCGTCGTCGAGGTGCATCGCTTCACTCGATCCGCCGGCGCGGGCTTCACGGTCGCGCATCTAGGGTCGATCGAGACGATGCCGGGCCTTCCCACGCAGCCAGCGTCGGAAAGGATCGACGTCCTGCCGGACGGTCGGATCGTGGGCCTCATCTAGATCCCGCGACCGTGCCCGGAGCCGACCGCGCGTCTTCAGTACCGCATTTGGCGCACGCCCGGGAGCAGCAGCGCGCCAAGTCCGGCGAGACCGTACGCCGCCCCGGCCGCTAGCCCGAGCGGCCAAGGATTCCCCGAGGTCGCGAGTCCGCCGAGAACGAGAGCCCCCACGGTGGACGCCGCGCCGGCGAAGAGGTACATGTTGGACACGAGGCGAGCAATCCGCTCGGGCGGGACCGCTCCCCGGTAGAACGCGTACTTGGCGTCGAGGTACGACGAACTCGCGAAGCCGACCGCGAACCACGCGATCGCGCCCAGGACGAGCACCGCAGGGAGGGCGACCGCGACGACCACGCTCACCGCGGCCACGAGCAACGAGATACCGAGCACCAGACCGACCCGTCCCCTGGGGTTCCACCGACCGAGCGCCAACCCGGCGAGCACTCCGCCCGCGACATCCGCGACGAACAGCACGCCGTACCCGGTCGGCGAGCCGTGGTAGATCGTGGTCGCGAGCAGGGTGATGAGCAGCGCCGGAGCGAAGGTAAGAAAGCCGACGATCGAGTCGACCGCGGCGAGCTGGAGAAGGGGCCGACCGCGTCCACCGGTGACGAAGCGCCATCCCTCCCAGAAGCTCTCGGCGAACGATCGTTCCGGCCCCGTGGGAGGCGAGATCCGCAAGGGCACCGCGAGCAGGGTTGCGGCCACGAGCAGGCCCGCATACAGGAACATTCCCCCGTCCGCGCCGACGGCCAGGATGAGCGCGCCTCCGAGCGCGTAGCCCAGGATCGATAGCCCCCCACCGAGGGCGCCGCTGACCCCCGACGCGGCGAACTGCTCGTCCGGGCTGAGGAGGACGCCCGGTGCGGCGTTCGCCGCCGCCCAGGTCATGTCCCACAGGAGGGAGATCGCGGCGACAAGGCCGAACAGGAGCGGTTCGGTGACGAATCGCGCAACGACCCCCCAACCGAGCACGGCAGCCGCAGCGGCTTGCACCGGGTACGACCAGAGGAAGATCGTGCGCTGGTTGCGTACCCGGTCGACGATCGGGCCGAAAAGGAACGTCGCGGTGTAGGCGGCGGCCTCGATGGCGAGTACCGCGCCCACGACGAGGAAGTCGTGGGTGAGGGTGTACGTCAGCCATACGATCGAGATTGAGTAGACCGAGTACCCCATGGCCGAGGAGTTCGCGGAGGCGAGAAAGACGACGTACTGGCGGTTCCGTAGTACGGAGCGGAATCCGAGGGTCGGGCGGCCGGCGTCCTCGTTCACGTCGTGCGCTCCGTTCGACCGAGGCGTTCCGGCTCAAGACCCCGACTCTCGGGCAAGTGTCCACGCCCTGGGCCCGATCGGAATCGCGGGGCATGCGGACCCTCACGGGCCGGGCGGACCCGGGGCGCGCGTGGCGCCGGGGGACGAACGGAGCCCTCGAAGTGACGGTTCAAATAGCTCGGGAGCGAACGCGACGTAGTGCTCGAGTACACGGGGATCCGGGTGCGGGACCTGGACCGCTCGCTGCGGTTCTACACGGAGGGACTGGGCCTGCGAGCGGGCCCGAAGGGACGGATGGCGGCCGGAGGTATCTGGCAGGAGTTGCACGATCCGGACTCCGGGGCG
>JASHQN010000004.1 GCA_030039135.1 Thermoplasmata archaeon
CGGCCCCTACCGAACTCTGCCGGGATCCCGCCCGGGGTGACGGACTACGTCATGGTCGCCCAGTACAACTCGATCTCGTCGTTCGAGAGGATGGTCCGGCGCTACCGCGACCGGCTGGCCTGCGTCATCCTCGAGCCGATCATGGCGAACGCGGGCGTGATCCCGCCGGCGCCGGACTACCTGAAGCGCCTCGTGGAAATCGCGCACCAGAACGAGCTCCTCGTGATCTTCGACGAGGTGTTCACCGGCTTCCGAGTCGCCCCGGGCGGTGCGCAACAGCTCTACGGCGTCGAGCCGGACATCTCCTGCTGGGCGAAAGCGCTCGGCGGGGGCGTCCCGATCTCGGCCGTCTCCGGCAAGGCGGAGTACATGGATCTCATCGCTCCGGGGCGGATCTCGTTCGGCGGGACGTACTTCGCGAACAACCTCTCCCTCGCCGGCGCGCTCGCGAACCTGAGGATCCTCTCGCGCGGAGGGGAGGACCTCTACGCTCGGTTCGCGCGGCTCACCGAGAAGCTCGAAAAGGGCCTCGAGGAGGCGGGTCGGGACGCGAAGGTCTCCGTGGTCGTCCAGTCGGTGAACGGGATGCTCCAATTCTTCTTCACCCGACGCAAGAAGATCACGAACTACCGCGAGTCGCTCCAGATCGACTGGAACCTCTACCTCCGACACCACCAGCTCCTGCTCGACCGGGGCATCTACATCCACCCGGACAACTACGAGCGCCTCACGTTCTCGAGCGCGCACACCGAGAAGGACATCGACAAGTTCATCGGAATCGCCCACGAGACCTTCCGAGAGCTAAGGACCCTCCCCCGGGACTACCTGCCCTGAAGTCGTCCGTCCGACGCCCTGCCGTCGGATTAATAGGGGGAAGTCGATGGGCGGCGAGCGGCCGGAACCACCCCGGGTCCCGCCGCGCCGAGGAAGGTGGGAATGGGCCGCAGTCTAAGCGACCTGTTCGTCTTCGTCGGAAAACGTCTCCTCCAGCTCATCCCCGTGCTCCTCGGGGTCATCGTCCTCACGTTCATCGTCTCGCACCTCGACCTCTCCGCGAGCACCCTCTGCCACGAGTGGTACTTCCACGCCGGGGCCAACACGTTGTCGAACTGCGAGGCGAAGTACGGCCTGCCGTTGCCGACCCAGTTCTGGAACTACCTCACGAGCCTCGTCCACGGCAACTGGGGCGCCGCGGTCTCCGGGGCGTCGGTCGGCGCCGAGATCGACGTCCGCCTACCCGCGACCATCGAGCTCGTCCTGGCGTCGCTCTTCCTCATGATCGTCATCGGCATCCCGCTCGGGGTCGTCGCGGCCCAGTACTCCGGGAGATTCGGCGACCACATCGTCCGGGTCTTCTACCTGTCCGGCTGGGCGACCCCGACGTACCTCGGCGCGGTGCTGGTCGCGATTTTCGTCGGCCCCTGGTTAGGGCTGCCCACGAGCGGGGAGTACTCGACGGTGATCGTTCCGTTCCCCCAGTACACCCACATGTCCGTCGTCGACGCTATCCTCGCGCTCAACTTCCCCTACACGGTCGACGCGATCGACCATCTGATCCTCCCCGCGTCGGTGCTCGCGTTCATCAACATGGGGATCGCTACCCGCATGACCCGGGCCTCGATGCTCGAGGTGCTGCCCCTCGACTACGTGCGCTCGGCGCGGATGAAGGGGCTCGGCGAGTTCTGGGTGCTCTACAAGCACGCGCTGCGGAACGCCCTGATCACGACCACGACCGTGCTCGGGCTCACGGCGGGCGGGCTTCTCGCGGGGACGGTCGTCATCGAGGAGGTCTTCGACTGGCCCGGGATCGGGCAGTACGCCTACACGGTGATCGGCGGGGGCGGCTCTTCGCCGAACTTTGATGGCGCGATCGCCGTGGTCGTCATCTTCGCGATCGCCGTCGTCGTCGCGAACCTCGCCGCGGACATCCTCTACGGCCTCCTCGATCCCCGGGTGGACTGGAGGTAGGGAGTGGCCCAACCCTCCGCCGCACCGACCCGACGCGCCAGCGGGCGGATCGCGGTCTTCTGGCGCGTCCTTCGCGCGAACCGCCTGTCCCTCGCCGGGTTCGTCCTCGTCGTGATCATCGGCGCGACCGCCCTCGTCGTGCTAGCCGCCCCCCACCTGCTCGTGCCGTACGGGCCGCTCGAGGAGTCGTCCGCGCGGAACGCGGCGCCGTCGTGGTCGCACCTGTTCGGGACCGACAACCTCGGCCGCGACATCTACTCGAACGTGATGCTCGCCCTCCCGCTCGATCTCGGGATCGGCTTCGCGATCGCGGGCGCCTCGCTCCTCATCGGCGGTCTCCTCGGCCTGATCGCCGGCTTCTACAACACCCCCGGTACGATCCTCGGCTACACGTCGGTCGCGATCCTACGCGTGACCGACATTTTCCTGTCGTTCCCGAGCCTGATCCTCGCCCTCGCCCTCACTCGCGTCCTCGGGTTGGGGGTGGGGCCGAGCGTGCTCGCGATCACGATCACATGGTGGCCGTTCTACGTGCGCCTCGTGCGGGGGGAGGTCCTTTCGGTCAAGCACCTCCCCTACGTCAACGCGGCGCGTGCCGCCGGAGTCTCCGAGAACCGGATCCTCCTACGGCACGTGGTCCGCAACGTCCTCGAGCCGGTGATCGTCTACTTCACCCTGGACGTGGGCACGGTGCTCGTCACCTACTCGACGATCGGCTACATCGGGGTCGCGAGCATCTACCCCGGTCCGCAACCGGAGTGGGGTGCGATGCTCGCGTTCTACCAGCAGACCGGCTCCGCGAACATCTACCCGTGGCTCGTGCTCGCCCCCGGCGCGGCGATCTTCATCACGGTCTTCGCGTTCAGCCTCCTCGGCGACGGGCTGCGCGACATCCTCGACCCGCGCACCCGCCGCGCGTTCGTTCGCGCGTCGGCGGCCCACGAGCCGCCCGCCGAAGCGCCGAGTGCCGCGGCGGCGCCCGCGATGGACGAACGCGAGTCGGACGCCACCGGTGCGATCGCGGCGACCGAAGCGCGGAGCGCAGGATGACCGATCCGGTCCTCGACATCCAGCACCTCGAGATCACCTACACCGTGGGGGCCGGGACCTTCTACGCCGTCTCGGACGTCTCGCTCAAGATCTACCCCCGGCAGGTGGTCGGCATCGTCGGGGAGACCGGCTGCGGGAAGAGCACGCTCGCGCAGGCGATCCCTCGGCTCCTGCCGGAGCCCCCGGCGTCGATCGGCAGCGGTAAGATCGTCTTCCGAGGGACCGACCTCGTTCAGGTCCCGAAGCGCAAGCTGCCGATGGTCCGCGGCACGGGAATCGCGATGATCTTCCAAGAGCCGCTCAACTCGCTCAACCCCGCCTACCGAGTCTTCGACCAGATCGCCGAGTCGATACGGATCCGGCACTACCGCGAGATGGGCTGGGTGAAATCGTTCCAGGGCGGGGAGGTGCCGTTCGACTACTCGAAACCCGCGCTGACGACGAGCGTCGGAGGCGCGCTCACCCGCTCGATCGTTCCGGACGGGGCGATCGAGGAGGCCGTTCGTGACCGATTGCGTACGCGCTCGGAGTACCGCGAGGAGGTCCTCCGCTACCTTCGCCTCGTGCGGATCAACGACCCCGAGACGATTCTCAACCTGTACCCCCACGAGCTCTCGGGTGGCATGCGCCAACGGATCATGATCGCGATGGCGTTGAGCGAGAAGCCATCGCTCCTGATCGCGGACGAGCCGACGAGCGCGCTTGACGTCACGATCCAGGCCCAGGTACTGACCCTGATGAAGGAGCTGATCGACGAGGTCGACGCCGCCATCCTGTTCATCAGCCACGACCTCGGGGTGATCGCCGAGACGGCGGACGAGATCGGCGTCATGTACGCCGGCCGGCTGGTCGAGTACGGTCCGGTCGCCGAGGTCTTCCGGTCCCCGCGGCACCCGTACACGAAGGCGCTCCTGCGCGCGGCCCCGTCCCGCTACAAGTCGGACGGTCCGCTGAGCACGATACCCGGGTCGGTGCCGAACCTGTCCCGTCCCCCGCCGGGATGCCGGTTCCACCCGCGGTGCGGGCTCGCGCGGCCGGTCTGTCGCGGGGAGCCTCCCCCGCTCGCTCCCGTCGACGGCGCGGCCGAAACGGAGGGCCGGGGCGTCCACCGCAGCGCCTGCTACTTCGCCGAGGAGGTGCCCGGTCTGCCGTGAGCGATGGCGGCCCGTTGCTCGAGACCGTCGGGCTCGAGAAGTTCTTTCCGATCACCCGCACCTTCGGCGAGACCCTTGCCCGACGGGAGTCCCGGGCGATCCACGCGGTCGACGGGGTCTCGATCACCGTGCGACCTCGCGAGACCCTCGGACTCATCGGAGAGTCGGGCTCGGGCAAGACGACCTTCGGTTGGCTCATCGCGCGCCTGCACGATGCCACCGGCGGCACGATCCGGTTCGCCGGCGAGGACGTGACCCACTTGAAGGGGCGAGCCCTGCGCGCCTGGCGGCGGAACGTCCAGATCGTCTTCCAGGATCCCGTGGGATCGCTCGACCCGCGCCTGCGCGTCTGGCAGATCGTCGGCGAGCCGATCCGCGCCCAGGAGGGCGTGCACGGGCCGGCGGTCCGGGACCGCGTACAGGCATTGCTCCCCTCGGTGGGCCTGCCGCCCGACTGCCTCGACCAGTACCCCCACGAGTTCTCGGGCGGGGGCCGCCAGCGTCTCTCGCTCGCCCGGGCGCTATCCGTACAGCCCCGGCTCATCGTGCTCGACGAACCGACGAGCGCGCTCGACGTCGCGGTCCAGGCGCAGATCCTGAACCGGCTAGTCGAGCTGCAACGGGAGCGGGGGCTCGCCTACGTGCTCATCACCCACAACGTCGCGGCCGTTCGGTTCGTCGCCGACCGGGTCGCCGTGATGTACCTCGGCCAGATCGTGGAGTACGCCGGGGTGCGGGACCTCCTCGAGCATCCCGTCCACCCCTACACGAAGGCGCTCCTCGCGGCCGTGCCGGTGCCGGACGCGAGCCGGCGTCGCACGCGCTACCGCATCGGTGGGGACATACCGTCGCTCATCGACCCGCCGCCGGGCTGCCGGTTCGCCCCGCGCTGCCCGTTCGTGATCGACCGGTGCCGGCTCGAAGATCCCCCGCTCGTGCCGTTCGGTGCCTCCGGCCGGCTCGTGGCGTGCCACCGGGCCGAGGAGGTGAGGGACATCTCCCCCGAAGTGCTGCTCTCGAGCGCCTCCGGGGCCGGAGGCGCCCCCGCCTCCCCGGCGCCGGCTCCGGGTTAGCTGAGCCACTGAGTGTTGAAGCCGATCGCGAACGGCTCGGCGCTCGCCATCGGGTTCTGGACGAACCCGTGGAGGTTGGACGAATAGACGGCGAACGAGGTCGGGACGCACAACCAGATCTCGGTGTAGTTGTCGTAGAGCGCCTGGGTCATCGTCCCGTAGTCCTGGGCGAGGGTCGCGTTGTCCGTCGCGTTGTTGTCCGGCGTCGCCGCGGCGAGGTAGGTGAGGTTGTCGAGGGTCGAGTTGTACGACGGGAGGGCGACGCTGTTGAAACCGGCCATGCACATGTTCGCGCTCCCGGAGCTGACGAAGTCGTTCTGGGTCCAGTCGTCCGGCGAGATGTAGTCGGACGTGTAGAACTCCTGGCCCATGTAGAACGGACCTCCGTTCAACGTGGTGTTCGAGGCGCAGTCGCCGGAGCTGTAGCCCTGTTCGGCGATGAGGCCGTCGAGGTTGACCGGGATCGGGTCGATCGTGATGTTGATCGCCGCGAGCTCGGTCTGGAGCAGCGAGGCCGTGTCCGACCAGTCGGAGCCGGAGTTGAGGTACATGTACTTGATCGTGTCCCCGCGACACGCGCCCGCCGCGCACGGCGAATCGGCCATCTCCTTGTAGGCGAGTGAGAGGTCGTAGGAGTACGGGGCGAGGTTGTCCGGGTTGTAGAACGGGTACGACGGAGGAACGGGCCCAACCCAGGGGGTCGCGTACCCGCCGAACGCGTCCTGGATGATCAGGGAATAGTCGATGGCGTGCGCGATCGCCTCCCGCACGGACAGGTTGTTGAACGGGTAGACCGATTGGTTCAGGAAGATCCACCACGATCCACTCGTCGCCCCGTAGATCGTCGGAAGTTGCTGCACGACCACGTTGGAGTGGCCCTGAAGTTGGGCGATCGTCGAGGGACCGATGTAGGCGAACGACGCCCCCTGGACGTGGCCGTCCAGAAGGTCGGCAGTGGTGATGTCGATCGTGTCCTGGAAGATGATCTCGACCGAGGTGTTCGCGGGGGCGAGATTGATGTTCCAAGGCGTCGCCGCGTAGGCCGACGCACCCCAGTACTTCGGGTTCGGCTGGAGCACGTAGCCCCCGCCTCCGGCCGGGTTGTAATCCTCGAGCAGGTACGGCCCCGTGCCGAGCGTGTTGGTCGCCGCGTAGCCGTTGACGGTGCCGATCGACACCCCGCCGTTGGCGTCGATCCACGCCGGGTCGACCGCGTAGGAGTTGGGGGCCGAGATCGACGCGAGGAGGTAGGTGTAGTTGCTCGCGAGGTAGCCGTAGCCGAGGTTGAGGGCGATCGAGTACGGGCTGATGACCTGGAACGACTGGTTGGGCAGCTCCATCATCGCGGCCTCGCTCGCGGTCGGCGTGAAGAAGTTCCACGAGTTGAGATCGTTCACGAGGGTGGTGTTCGCCGCGGCGATCGTGGCGTTCGTCGAGTAGTAGCTCAGCGGGTCCGCCGGGTTGAAGTTGGTGGAAAAGAAGTTCTCCTCCAGGATGAACTGAGGGCCCTGGGCGAGCAGGAGACTACGGTAGAGGCTGTACCACTGGACGTAGGCGTTGTACGGGTCGCCGTTCGAGAACACGACGTTCTGGCGCAGCTGGAAGGTATAGGTGGTGATGTTGCTCTGCGTGTCCGGGTTGTAGCTGAAGCTCGTCGACCAGCCCGCGGCGAGGACTCCCGAAAAGCTCGTGACGGACGAGCCGTTGTAGTTCACCAGGCCCTGGTAGACCTGTTGCACCGCCGCCCAGCCCGGGGTCGTGAAGGTGACGGCCGGGTCGAGCGAGTCCGGGATCTCCGCCTGGTCGACGCAGATGTACTTCGTCTGGCTCGGGCCGCAGTTCGACGTCGTGGAGTGCTGGAGCGCGAAGTAGCCGCCGATTCCGGCCGCGACGACGACCACCACCACGACGATGACCACGATATTCCGTGTGCGAGGACGCATCGGTCCGGCCCCCCGGCGCCGACCCGAGGCGGGACCCCCTCCCCCTTGATAAGGTATGCCATGGCGAGCTCGAGCTGAGGTCCCGATCGGCGCCGGAGGCCTCTTGAGCCGGGCCGAGCTCCCGGGCGTGCGGAGAACCATGGTCCAGAAGATGCTAATCGCGGGCGATTGGGTCGGGGCGGACAGCGGCGCCACGGCGCCGGTCGTGAGCCCGTTCGACGGGACGAAGCTCGACTCCGTCCCGAGGGGGTCCCGAGAGGACGCGCGACGGGCGATCGACGCCGCCCGTGAGGCGTTCGACCGCGGCCCGTGGCCCCGCCTACCGCCCCGGGCGCGGGGTGAGGTCTACCTCAAGGCCGCTGCCTGGATCCAGGGGAGGCTCGCCTCGATCGCCGAGCTCGAGAGCCGCAACCAGGGCAAGACGATCAAGCAGGCCCAGGACGCGGACCTCCCGTTCTCCGTCGACAACCTCGTCTTCTATGCGGGGGCGGGGCGCACGCTCGACGCCAAGAGTCCGGGCGAGTTCACCGGGGACGGCACGACGATCTTTCGCCGCGAACCGGTAGGGGTCGTCGCGTCGATCACGCCGTGGAACTACCCGTTCATGATGGCGGTCTGGAAGATCGGACCCGCGCTCATCACGGGCAACACGGTCGTGCTGAAGCCGGCGAGCTGGACCCCGCTCTCCACGTTCGAGCTCGCCCGAGCGTTCCAAGAGGCCGGCCTCCCGCCGGGCGCTCTCAACGTCGTCACGGGTCCCGGGGACGAGGTCGGCGACGAGCTCTCCCGGAACCCGAAGGTCGACATGGTCTCCCTCACCGGCGACACGGCCACGGGGAAGAAGATCATGGCCGCGGCGAGCGGGACCGTGAAGCGGGTCCAGCTCGAGCTCGGAGGCAAGGCTCCGTTCATCGTCTTCGAGGACGCCGACCTCCCCGCCGCCGTCGAGGGCGCGGTGGTCGCGGGCTACGTCAACGGCGGCCAGGACTGCACCGCCGCCACACGACTCATCATCCACAAGAACGTCCGCGCGAAGTTCGTCCGCCACCTCCTAGAGCGCGTCGCGACGATCCGGGTCGGCGACCCGCTCTCGCGGAAGACCGACTTGGGACCGCTCGTACACCGGACCCACCAACAGCACGTGCTCGAGTACGTCGAGAAGGGGAAGGAGGAAGGCGCGGAGCTCCTGACGGGCGGCACCGACGACCGCACCGAGTTCCCCGAGGGGGCGTTCGTCCTGCCGACGGTGTTCGACGCGGTCGCTCCCGACATGGCGATCGCGCAGCGGGAGGTGTTCGGCCCGGTCCTCGACGTGCTAGAGTTCGGCGCGTTCGACGAGGCGCTCGAGATCGCGAACGGTGTCGAGTACGGCCTGGCCGGCAGTGTCTGGACGAACGACCTGCGGACCGCGGTGAAAGCCGCGAACGCGCTTCGGTTCGGCGACGTCTGGGTCAACGATCACCTTCCCCTCGGTTCGGAGACGCCGCACGGAGGCGTCAAGCAGTCCGGTTTCGGCAAGGATCTCGGCGTCGATTCCCTCTACGACTATACGACGGTGAAGAACATCTACATCGACCTCACCGGCCAAGCGCGCAAAGGCTGGCACTATACGACGTACGGCGACCCCGGCTAAGGGGGCGCGGGCGTGATCGAGGGAGTCCCGGCGAGCGGCAGGGGGACGCTCCTTATCGCCGGCGCGTGGCGGGCGCCGTCGACGGGCCGTTACTCGCCCGTCCGTGATCCGTCCACCGGCCGCGTGGTCGGGGAGGCGCCGGTCGCCTCCGTCGACGACGCCCGCGCGGCCATCGACGCCGCTGCGGATGCCGAAGGGCGCTGGGCGAGCGTGCCCGGCCACGAACGGGCGCGGATTCTCCGGTCCGCGGCGGCCCGCCTCGAGGCGGACCGGGAGACGATGGCCCGCCTCATCTCGACCGAGGTCGGCAAACCGATCTCCGATGCTCGAGTGGAGGCCGATCGAGCCGTCGGGGTCTACCGGCTCGCCGCGGAGGAGATCCGGCACCTCGTGGGCGAGAGCTTTCCCGCCGACGCGTTCGAGCGTCCCGCCGGCAACGAGCACCGGTTCCTCTTCTCGGTGCGCGATCCGGTCGGAGTGGTCGTCGCGATCGGCCCGTTCAACTTCCCGCTCAACCTGCTCTCGCACAAGGTCGCCCCCGCGCT